>JAJRVA010000146.1 GCA_024277485.1 Deltaproteobacteria bacterium
GCACCCCTCACCCTCCACCAGGGGAATCGAAACGTTTTACCTGAACCTGGCCACCAACACCGAGGCCATGCGGGTAGCGGCAAGGGAGAATGCCACCACAAGCCAGAACATCAGTGACCTGCAGGACATACTCTCCGACCTCATGCAGAACTCGAAAATCCAGGAATCATCCATCCTGGCTGATTATGTCCAGACCAGCCTTATAAGGGGGTTGCGTGAACAACGCTACGAAACAGAAGACCTGGGGGTGAAACAGGCCCCGTTTTACGTGCTGATCGGCGCTGAAATGCCGGCCGTGCTCGCGGAAATTTCTTTCCTGAGCAACAAAGAGGACGCATCCAGGCTGCGCGATGAAGGCTACCTTGATGAAATATCAGACCAGATCGCTGCCGGCGTGGCCGGGTATGTCACTCACCAGGCACGGGCAGCGTTGTAGAAGGTGGAAGGTAGAAGGTAGAAACCAGAAGAACCATCCAGGCCCGGGAAAATCATTCCCCCCCGTTTTTTATCCCCGACAACGTAAAGGTTGATTTAATTTCTACATATATTTACAGCTGAACTTCCTGTCTTCCATCAGGTCCCGGCCTTCCAGGTACTTCTGGATGGATTCGGCGGCGACTTTGCCCTGGTACACTGCCTTGGCGGCTGTCTGGGGCCCCAGGACATTATCCCCGCCTGCAAAGATCCACTCCACGCTGGTCTGCAGGGTGAGGGGGTCGACATCATATGTTCCCCAGCTGGTCAGTTTGAAATCAACACCCTTGTCAGCGGTATGATCAACCTTCTGGCTGATAGCGGGAATGATGGAATCCGCCTCAATGACAAAATTTGACCCATCCACAGGGACCGGCCTGCGGCGTCCCGAATCATCGGGTTCACCAAGTTCCATCCGGATGCACTCAACCCCGGTCATTTTCCCGTTTTCAGCAATGATCTTCACCGGGGCAGCCAGCATCTCGATGCGCACCCCCTCCTCCTCAAGGTGATGAATCTCGGCCTTGGAGGCCGGCATTTCCTCCTTGGTCCTGCGATACAGGATAAACACCTCGTCCGAGCCGGTACGCAGAGCGGTCCGGGCAACATCGATCGCCACGTTGCCCCCGCCGACAACGACCACTTTCTTGCCGATATCCACCTCCTCGCCGGTCAGCACCCTGCGCAGGTAATCCACCCCGTGCAGCACTCCCTCGGTGCCTTCCTCGCCCTCGATACCGAGCTTTCTGCTCGCGTGGGCGCCGACACCGACAAACACGGCATCAAATCCCTCGTCTTTCAGGTCCTGGATGGTTTTATCGCGGCCGATTGTGACACCGGTGATAACCTCAACTCCGCAATTTTTCAGGGCGTACAGCTCTGCCCCGATGATATCGCGCGGCAGGCGATAGTGCGGGATACCCACTGCGAGCATACCGCCGAAAACAGGCAGGCTCTCGAAGATAGTACAGGGATAGCCCTGGTGGGCCAGGTAAAAGGCCACGGTTATTCCGGCAGGTCCTGAGCCGACAATGGCCACCTTCCGGCCTTTATCAAGCTCACAGGGCTTAAAGAGGTTTTTCTTGTTCATGACCATCCAGTCAACAAGGAACCGTTCCAGCATGCCGATGGCCACCGGATCACCTTTTTTGCCACGGACACAGGACCCCTCACACTGGAATTCATGCGGACAGACCCTGGAACAGACAGCGGGCATGGTGCTTGTTTCGCGGATCTTCCAGTACCCCTCTTCATACTTCCCGTTTCGCAGCAGGTCGATAAAGGCGGGGATATCATTGTCTATGGGACAGCCGTCGATACAGGTCGGCTTCTTGCACTGCAGACAGCGGTTGGCCTCAAGAATTGCAGTTTCCTCGTCATACCCAAAGGTCACTTCCTTGAAATTTTTGATCCTTTCCTGTGGCTCAAGTTCCTTTGGCTGCTGGCGCGGTATGGCCATTCTTTCTTTTGCTTTCATTGTCATTCCTCACTCTCTCCGAATATTGCGCGAACTGAATTCAAGAAAATTCCTGGATCCTTGAGCGTTCGAGAACGGTGCAGATACAGATAGCGAGCCTGCGAGACCTTCGAGGCGGCAACAATGTTGATTATCCCGGTGTGAGATATCAGCGAGTTGCCAACGCCGTAGATGCGCCGTTATCGGACGCCCCGCAGGGCGGCGTACTGAATATGACGCCCCATGTTACATATGATCTACCACAAAGCCGTCACGGATTCAGGAAATTAGCAAAACTTCTGCCGGTTGGCAAGCATGACTCACAAAATAATCCTGCCGGACACAAAAAAGGGCCGCCCCCGGGGCAGCCCTTTACGCTCATGCTGTCAAACACCTTACTGACGTGCTTTTTCGGCGGCACTTATCCTTGCCAAAGCCCTCTGCAGGGCTGCTTCAGCCCGGGCCCGGTTAATTTTTTCAGACTGCTGAATGGCCTGTGCCAGTCTCTTTTCAGCCCTTTCCTTTGCCTTCATGGCCCGGTCCACATCAATGTCGCTGCCAAACTCGGCGCTCTCAACAAGAAAGGTTATCTTATTGTTGGAGACCTCGGTAAAACCGCCGCTGACCATGAGGTACCTGCTCTGCTTGTCCTTCGTATAACTCAGGGTACCGATTTTCACTGTACTTAAAAAAGGAGCATGGTTTGCCAGCACACCGAATTCGCCGCCAAAACCAGGGGCCGTGACAATATCAACATCTTCGCTGATGATCGGTCCGGTCGGTGTTACAACCTCAAGATGGATCTGCGCCATTACATCATTCCTCTGTTAGAAGTTCACACACCACTCAGGCTTCCGCCTTTTCAGCAGCAGCTTTTTCAACCGCTTCCTCGATGTTGCCGACCATGTAAAAGGCGCTCTCGGGAAGATCGTCATGTTTCCCGTCCAGGATCTCCTTGAATCCTCGAACAGTATCCTCCACCTTGCAGTACTTCCCTGGCATACCGGTAAATACCTCGGCCACATGGAAAGGCTGGGACAGAAAACGCTGTATCTTCCTGGCGCGGGATACAGTCAGCTGGTCTTCCTCTGACAGCTCGTCCATACCGAGGATGGCGATAATATCCTGGAGTTCCTTGTATTTCTGCAGCGAAACCTGAACGCCGCGGGAGGTCTGGTAATGTTCTTCACCGACAACATTGGGGTCAAGGATACGGGATGTGGAATCCAGGGGGTCAACCGCCGGGTAAATGCCAAGCTCGGCAATCTGGCGGGAAAGAACAACCGTCCCGTCAAGATGCGCAAACGTCGTAGCCGGAGCAGGGTCGGTCAAGTCGTCCGCAGGGACGTACACGCACTGTACAGCGGTAATGGACCCCTTGTTGGTCGAGGTAATCCGCTCCTGCAGGGCACCGAGGTCGGTGGCCAGGGTCGGCTGATAACCTACCGCGGACGGGATACGTCCAAGCAGGGCTGATACCTCGGAACCGGCCTGGGTAAAACGGAATATATTATCGATAAAAAGGAGCACATCCTGTCCCTCTTCATCACGAAAATACTCGGCAGCAGTCAGACCGGTAAGCGCGACCCGGGAACGGGCTCCCGGAGGCTCTGTCATCTGACCGTACACCAGGGCGGCCTTGGGGAGAACGCCTGATTCCTTCATTTCCATGTACAGATCGTTGCCCTCGCGGGTACGCTCGCCGACACCGCAGAAAACGGAGATGCCGCCATGCTGCATGGCGATGTTGTTAACCATCTCCATCATGATAACGGTCTTACCGCAGCCGGCGCCGCCGAACAGGCCCATTTTACCACCCCTGGGGAAGGGCACGAGCAGGTCGATGACCTTGATGCCGGTTTCCAGGACGTTGACCTCGGTATCCTGGTCCGTAAAGGCCGGTGCGGGCCGATGGATAGGCATCTTCTTGTCGGATTTGATTTCGCCCTTGCCGTCAACCGAGCGGCCGACAACATTCATGATGCGTCCGAGCGCGGGCTCGCCGACAGGTATCTGAATGGGATCTCCGGTATCACGAACCTCCATGCCGCGCACCAGGCCGTCGGTCTGGTCCATGGCAACACAACGGCAGACATTGTCGCCAAGGTGCTGTGCAACCTCAATAACAAGGTTGTCAGGGGTGTCATCAATTGCCGGGTTTGTCACGTTCAAAGCATTCAGAATTTCCGGCAGATCACCCGGTTCGAACTCGACGTCGACAACCGGTCCAATGACCTGAATAATTTTTCCAACTCTCGAATCACCCATTTGAAATGGCCTCCTCTATCATTTTAAATACATGTCGTACTGTTTTTATCCTTTCAGTGCTTCGGCACCGCCGACAATATCCATCAGGTCGCCGGTAATTGCTGCCTGGCGCGCCTTGTTATACAGCTGGGTAAGGTCATGAATAATGTCCTTGCAGGCATTGGTGGCATTATCCATGGCTGTCATCCGCGCTGCATGCTCACTTGCGCCGACTTCGAGCATGGCGTGATATATCTGGACATTGAGGTACAGCGGCAGCAGGACCTCCATTATCTCGCCCGGTTCAGGCTCATACGTGTATGCCCCTGTGATAGCGCTTCCTTCTTCTGGCTCATCCCCGGTCCCTTCAACCGGCTTGATGGGAAGAAGTTCCTCCATTTCCGGTTTCTGGGTTGCGACCGAATAAAAACGGCCGTACACAAGCCGAACTTCATCACTGCCGCCGGCCATGAAGTTACTTGAGATGTCCATGGATATTTCGCGGGCATTAAACATCTGGAAGGTGCCCATGATATCGGAAAACGATGAACGAACCTTGCCTGTTTTACGAAAATACTGGTGGGCCTTTTTGCCGACGCAGACAAAGCTCACCTTCTTTCCCTGGGCCTCAAGCTCTTTCATCAGTTTTTCCGCAACAGCGATGATATTTGAATTGAAACTGCCGCACAGGCCCCGGTCCGATGTTACCACCACAATCTCAACCGACTGAACGTCGCGGACCTCCATGAGCGGAAGATTGCCGGCCTCCATGCCACCGGACAGGTTGCTCATGGCAGCGGCAAACTTCTGGTTGTAGGGCCGGAACTGCTCCATTTTCTCCTGGGCACCACGGAGCTTGGCCGAGGCAACCATGTTCATCGCCTTGGTTATCTGCGAGGTCTTGGTGACACCCTCAATTTTGTTTTTGACGTCCTTTAATCCAGGCATGGGATACTCTCCTTATCTCTAATTGAGTCCCTTCGTTGCCTTGAAAGTCTCACCAAAGGTGGTCAAAGCCTTTTTCATTTTTTCTTCAAGATCAGAGCTGATCTCCTCTTTTTCCTTGAGCTCGGAGAATATTGCAGGTTCATTTGCCTCAATGAACGTATACATCTCCTTCTCGTAATCAGCGAGGGTATCAACCGGGAGTTCATCCAGGAAGCCTTTTGCACCGGCAAACAGGATGGTTACCTGTTTTTCCATGGACAGGGGTTGGTACTGGGGCTGCTTGAGAATTTCAACAAGCCGCTCACCACGGGTCAGCTGGGCCTGGGTCGCGGCGTCGAGATCTGATCCGAAACCGGCAAAGGCCGCCAGTTCACGATACTGGGCCAGATCAAGCCGCAACGTACCGGCGACCTGCTTCATGGCCTTCACCTGCGCAGCGCCGCCAACCCGTGATACGGAGAGTCCGACATTAATGGCAGGACGGACACCGGCAAAGAACAGGCTCGGCTCGAGGTAAACCTGGCCGTCGGTAATGGAAATAACATTGGTCGGAATATAGGCAGAAACATCACCGGCCTGGGTCTCGATAATGGGCAGGGCGGTCAGAGAACCGGCGCCAAGGTCATCACTCACCTTGGATGCGCGCTCAAGGAGACGCGAGTGGTTGAAGAAAATATCACCGGGGAACGCCTCACGTCCCGGGGGACGCCTGAGAAGCAGGGAAAGCTCACGATAGGATACCGCCTGCTTGGAGAGATCGTCATAGATGATCAGGGCATGCTGACCGTTATCACGGAAGTACTCGCCCATGGCGCATCCGGCAAAGGCCGAAATGTACTGCATGGGAGCCGGATCAGACGCACAGGCGGCGACAACCGTGGTGTAGTCCATGGCGCCGTTCTTCCGCAGGGCCTCAACAACAAGGGCAACCGTTGACTTCTTCTGGCCAATGGCCACGTAGATGCAGTGAACGTCGGTATCCTTCTGGGCAATGATGGCGTCAACGCAGACAGCGGTTTTCCCGATCTGGCGATCACCGATGATCAGCTCACGCTGACCGCGGCCGACCGGCGTCATGGCATCAATGGCCTTGAGTCCGGTATAACAGGGCTCATGCACACTCTTTCTAGCGATAACACCGGGTGCCAGCACCTCCATCTTGCGTGTTTCAGCGGCATTGATCGGCCCCTTGCCGTCAATGGGCTGTCCGATGCCGTCAACGACACGGCCTTCCATCTCCGGGCCGACCGGCACCTCGGCAATTTTGCCGGTCCGCTTGACGATATCGCCTTCTTTAATGTACCGGACATCTCCAAGGACAGCACAACCGACATTATCCTCTTCAAGGTTCAGCGCGAGTCCCATGATCCCGCCCGGAAACTCGAGGAGCTCCATGGCCTGGCAGTTCTCAACGCCGTAGACACGGGCAATACCGTCACCAACGGAAAGAACCGTTCCGGTTTCCTTCAGGTCGATATCACTCTCGTAGCCCGCTATTTGATCTTTTATGACCTGACTGATTTCTGAGGCTTTTATCTGCATTTGACTATTCACTCCTCTTGATAGATTCTTTTAATCCATTAAGCTGTGTTTTAATACTTCCATCGAAAACGAGGTCGCCCACCCTGGCAATGATTCCACCTATGATCGACGGATCAACCCTGGTTTCAAGCAGCACCTTGTTGCCGGTGATTTTCTCAAGCGTAGCCTGTATCTTCTCCTGCAGGGAACTGTCCAGTTCAATGGCGGAAATGACCTCGCCGTGGCTTATATTCTGATCCCTGTCGACCATGACCTGCATTTCATGCGCTATATCGGGAAGGGCGCCGGCCCTCTGCTTCTCGACCAGCAGATTGAGAAATGCAGTCAGGATCTGGTCCGCTCCGACTGCTTTCGCTATGGCTGCCATGACCTTCTGGCGGGCATCCAGCGGATACAACGGATTTGTCAGCGAATCGCCTACTTCAGGACTCTCTTCATACAGATCCGCGATCGCGGCAAGGGCCTCGTTATATTTTTCCAGATTCTCTTTCTCTTTTCCCAGGGAAAAGAGGGCCTTGGCATACCTTCGTGCTAATATTGTCTGTCTCACGATACTGCACCCACCCTGTCAAGATACTGTTCAGTTATCTTTACCTGATCTTCCGGTGTCAGGTTTTTCACAATCAACTCTTCCGCCATGGCAGCGGCCTGGTCGGCGATATCATCTCTCAAGGCGCGCTTCGCCTCGACGATTTCCGCCTGGATGGCTGCTTCAGCCTGGCGCTTCACGTCTTCGGCAGCCTTCTCGGCATCCTCGAGTATTTTGACCTTTTCCGCCTCTGCCTGGGCAATGGCGCGCTCGACCACCACATCCATTTCCTTTTCCATGCCTGCAAGGCGCGATTCAAACTCCTTGTAGGACTGCTCGGCAGCATCACGCTTGGCCTCCAGGTCCCGCAACTCGTCAATGACCTGCTGCTGCCGCCCGGCCAGGGCATTGCCGATGGGCCTGGCCAGGAACTTGACAAGAATGATGAGCAGGGCGATAAAGTTGACGGTTCGCCAGAAAAGATCCTTCAGCTTGGCCGGTGTAATGGTTTTTGCCTTGCCATGGCCCCCTTCCACAGCACCGTGTCCGCCCTCGGCAGCAGCGCCATGGCCACCTTCAGGTGCAGCAGCGTCAACTCCATGTCCTCCGGCAGCCGCCTCAACCTGCGTCACCCCATGAGCATCCCCGCCTGCCTGAGACGAGGCCAGCGCAAACGGCGCACCGGCCAAAAAAAGTACCAGCAAAAGCGGCAAAATGTACCTTGATAATATAAACCTCATGCTTCCAGGCTCCTTCCAAGAATCTTTCCTGCCATAGCATTGGCAAAATCAGCGACATTATCCCGAAGCTCTTTGCCGGCAGCATCAACCTGGGAATGGATCTCCGCCAGCTGCTTCTCTTTTTCAGCGTCGGCTTCAGAACGGATCGCGGCCAACTTCTCCGCCCCGGCAGCCTGCGCCTCGGCCCGGGCGCCATCAAGGGCGGCCTTGGCCTTCGAGCTTGCCTCGCGCATCTTCCTGTCCACCTCTTTCTGGCGATGCCGGGCATTCTGCTCAAACTGCTCCACATCTGTATTCAGTGAATCGATCTTCTCACCCCGCTTGCGCAGGATTGCCTGGATCGGCTTGTACAGCACCGCGTTCAGGACAACCATCAATACGATCATATTGATGATATGGATCAACAGAGTAATGTCTATTGTAATCATGCCAAGCCCCTCTGATTACTTGTAAAATGCTTATTTTACCGCCAAAAAAGTGAATGATGGTTCAGCTCATGCTCAGGCATAACTACTGAAAAAACGACGACCTGTCAAATGATTTTTTTTGAAAAAATCAGGTTGCTTTTTCCAGGGAATGGTCCTGTATTGCCGCCGGGAACATGATCTGGAAAAAACAGGCCGGGAAATTCCTGTTTATGAACAAAATTACTTTTTCACTTCAGGCCGCTCTTCTTTCCGCAGCCATACGAGAAGTTTTTTCATTCCCTCCCCGGTTGAAACAGGGGGAGAGTAGGACAGGAGTGTTTCAGCCTTGCGGATGGAAAACCAGTGTGATTTTGCTAATTGTTCAGCCAGGAACCTGGTCATCTTCGGTTCATCCTGCCGCCGTAGGAGAGTGTAGAGCTTTTCACAGAGCCAGCCCGCGCTGCAGGCGACCGCAAAGGGGACCTTGCCGGTTACGGCAGGTATTCCCACCCGGCCAAAAAGATCATTGATCCAGTCCCAGAGAACAACCGGCTCCCCCTGTGAGATAAAAAACGGTTCCCCTGCCGCTGTTCCCGGTCCTGCCAGGTTTTCCGCTGCCAGGATATGGGCGTGGGCCACATTATCTATATAGGTGATATCGACCAGGTTTTTCCCGCTGCCGACAATTTTCAAATCTCCCTGCCTCCCTCTCTGCATAAGGCGGGGTATGATCTGCGTGTCTCCCGGGCCCCAGACAAGATGCGGCCGGAGGGCCGTGGTTTTCAGCTGTTCGGAACTTGCCGCCAGGACCATCTTCTCCGCCGCTATCTTGCTGGCCGCGTAATGACAGAGAGGATTGGCGCTGTAGGGGAGGGTCTCGTCGCCGCCCTGTATATCGCTGCCGTCAAAGACAACGCTCGGTGTGCTGGTATGCACCAGGCACCGTACTTCATTTTCCAGGCAGGCAGCCAGTACATTCTCGGTGCCGGTGACGTTCACGGAAAAATAGGCGTCCCTGTTCCCCCAGATTCCTGCTTTCGCGGCCACATGGAACACGGTATCATGTCCTGCCAGCGACCTGGTCATGAATTCCCGGTCGCGGATGTCCCCGGCAAGGCACTGCGCGCCCAGCTTTTCGACCGCCGGGTAATGGTGTCTCCCGACAACAGTGGTATCGACTCCCATCTCCACCAGCCTGCGGACAACGGCAAATCCGACAAAGCCGCCTCCTCCGGTAACCAGAGCCCTCTTCATGACCGGCCGAGTCCCATCTTTTTTTTCACCTCACCCCTCACTCACGACTGCACCCGGCAGCAGCCAGCAGGTCCTCAGCCGCCGCCACCCATCTGGTCGGCAGCCCAGGCCGCTAATTTTTCCCGAAAGATTTTCGCGTTATGACGGATATCCACAGGAAAGGCCGGATGGACAAAAAACGTTTCGATTTTTTCCGTCAGGGGATTTCCCCGCGCCAGTTCACCCAGTTCATCCATCAGTTTTTCCGACGGTACTGCCCCGCTTACCAGTTCAACAATAAGGACCGGGATATGCGATCCGGGTTCACCGACCCCGACCAGGGCTGAACGAAAGACATCCGGATGCTCGTTGAATATCGCTTCGCATGGAATGGTATACATGACGCCGTGCCCGGTCAGAACGCGGTGTGTCTTGCGTCCGCAGAACCACAGGCGGCCCGATTCATCAAGATATCCCATGTCTCCCATCCTGTGCCGGACCGTATCCCCGTCAACGATTTTGGCCAGGGCGTTTTCCGCCTCATTGTTCTCATAGGCCCGGGTAACCACCGGTCCCTGCACCACTATCTCGCCTGTCTCACCATTCGGCAGGATTTCCACCTCATCCCAGGTCGGTACAGGACCGTCAACCGGGCTGATGATTTCAATGGAAACCCCGGGCAGGGGACGGCCCACGCAGGTCCCCCTGCCGCGCCGTGTCTGCTCCCAGGTCCGGCCCAGGATCTCCCGCCCGGTTATGGAGGCAACGGGCAGGCTTTCCGTTGCCCCGTAGGGGGTATGGATTTCGCCATGTTCCGGCATTATCCTGCTTACCCGTTCTATCAAATCGCCGGGCACCGGTGCTCCGGCCATGAGAATCTTCCTGACCGGCAGGACGATATCCCGGGCAAGACAGTAGCGGCTCACCACATTCCAGATAGCCGGTGAGCCAAAGGAGTAGGTAACCTCATTATCAGTTATGGATCGAACAAATTTTTCAGGATCCACCTCAGCCGGCCGGGCCGGGTCCATGTCGGGGATCACGGCCCGGGCCCCCAGGGCGGTCGAGAAGAGGGCGAACAGGGGAAAGGCCGGCTGGTCCACATCACCCGGCCCGATCCCGTAATAGTCCCTGATGATCTCCAGCTGGGCATGAAAAATGCCGTGCGTGTACCGCACTCCCTTGGGCGGGCCGGTGGAACCGGTGGTAAAAATAATTGCCGCCGGATCATCCCTGCCCGCGGCAAAGCTCTCCCTGCCCCCTTTCCTGGTGTTGCAGATCCGCGCCAGCGAACGGCCGAGCAGGCCGAACGAGGCGCCCACACATATCCTGGTACGGATGGTCTGAAAGGAGGAGGGAAACATGCGGCTGAAAAGCTGGGCCCTGGGTATCCCGACAAGACCATCAGGCCGGACCCTGCCGATACAGCGCAGCAGGTTCCTGTACCCCATGCCGGGATCAATAAGAATCACCACGGCGCCAAGCCTGAAAAGGGCAAAGGTCAGGCAGACAAATTCCATGGAGGGCGGGACCATGAGCATGACGCGCTGGCCGGGACTGATACCCTCACCCTGCATGGCCGCCGCATAACGGACACTGTTTTCATACAGCTCGCTGAAGGTCCAGCGCTGATACCCGCTTTTACGGCTGCTGACCAGGCCGGTTTCCCCGGGCCGTGCCGCTGCCACCCCGGCAAGCGCCCCGGCTATATTCAAATCCGTTCTCCCGCCAGCGCCCATCACGGCGTCCCTTGCTCCGCAGAGACAAACTGCTCCACCAGCGGAAAGACCTGCCCGTAGGCATCCTCCAGCAGGTAGTGGCCTGCATCGGCAAAATAATGACACTCTGCGCCCGGAAACCGCTGCTGCCACTGTGTGTAAAAATGCTCTGTAAAACAGAAATCCCTGCCTCCCCAGCAGATGAGCATGGGTGTGTCGCTGAGCACTGCAAGCCTGTTTTCAATACGCAGCAGCTCCTTCCAGGAAGGATGTTGTTCCCCAAGGGGTATATCCTGCACGAAACGGAGGATCCCGATGCGGTTTGCCCAGGAGTCATATGGCATGAGGAACCCGGCCGCAACCTCACGGTCCATTTTCCCGGCCACCGCCATGTGGACTGCCGCCCCGGCAAAAACGTTCAGGCCCCTGACCAGCAGGGGGCCTATAAGCGGCCAGCGGCAGACGGAAATACGCAGGGGTATGCGCCTGGACCTGAAGGCCGCGGTATTCATCACCACCAGTTTCTCCACCCTGTCCGGGTGGTTGACCGCCCATCCCATGCCGATGGCCCCGCCCCAGTCATGCATGACCAGGGTGCACTTCTCAACCTGCAGCGCATCAAGCAGGGCTGCCAGGTTGTCTCTATGGTCAGCCAGCCGATAGGAATACTCCTGCGGCTTGTCCGATAAACCGCAGCCGATATGGTCCAGCGCTATGCAGCGAAAATTCCCCCTGAGGTCAACGACCATGTTCCGGTACAGGTATGACCAGCTGGGGTTGCCATGCACAAAGACAATCACCTTGCCCCGGCCCTCATCAAGAAAGGAAAGCCTGTGCCCGCCGGTGACGGTGATACTCCGGGGAGCAAAGGGGTACCCGGCAGGCATGTTTTCGGGCGCCCTCACCACCTGACCCCGAGCATCAGGGAGTTGATGCCGCTGCCGATCCCGAGCAAGGCACCGTTGTCACCGGGCTTCAGGACGCCCTGTTCAATACCCGTTGCCATGGTGATGGGCGCTGAAACCGAACCCACATTGCCAAGCACGGCAAGTGTCTCGAAGTTGCGGGCCGGGTCCAGGGACAGGGTCTGAAAAAGAAGCTGGGCATGCGCCCTGCCGACCTGGTGGCAGAAAAACCTGCTGATATCCTCCCGGCTCCAGTCCATCTGCCGGAGAAATTCCTCCCAGCAGAGGGCAGCGGTCTCAACCCCTTTTTCCAGAAGCAGTTCCGAGTCAGTGGACATGAGCGTTCCCTGTTCCGCGTTCTGCCCTCCCTGGCAGAGGTCATTGTGGGACGTGGCGGCCCGGCAGCCGCTGCCCAGGAGATAATGGCCGGTATCATTGCAACGCCGGTCTTCCATGACAAGGGCAACCGCTCCGGAGCCGATGGTCAGCGAGGCAAAGAGCGGTTTGATTTTTTTCCTGGTCAGCGAGGTGTCGGTCAGCAGGTGCCGGATGGTTGACTCAACCAGGTCTTCCGCGGTCTCACAGGCCACGATCAGGCCTCGCCGGATCTGCCCCAGTTCGATCATATTGGCCATCACGACCATGGCGTTCAGAAAACCGAGACAGGCATTGGAGATGTCGAAAATATGACAGTTGGGTGATATACCCAGGGTGCGATGCACAAAGGAAGCAGTGGCCGGTTCCATCATGTCCCGGCACACGGATGTAAAGATCAGGCAGTCGATCTCGTCCGGCCGGACCCCTGAGGCACGAAGGGCCTTTTCCCCGGCCAGGGCAGCGCCTTCGCTGGGGCGGGTCCCCCTGTTCCAGAAACGCCGCGCCTGTATGCCGCTCATGAGTTCAAGCCTTCCCGGAGGCAGCTTCAGACGTTCATAGACAGGGGCAAGGCGCTCCTCCAGTTCATCCGAGGTCACCACGTTGGGAGGAAGTTCGTAGCCGAATGTATTCAGACAGACGTTTGTATAATGCATTTTTTGTAGAACAGACCTTTGCTTTTATTTGCGAAAACCGGATGCCCAGGCAAGCAGCAGCGCCCCGAGCGCGAGGTCATCCATAATTCCGATGACCGGTGTCCATTCCGGGATAAGATCATACGGGGAGATGATATACAACAGACCGGCGCCAAGCAGCAGCTTGACATACCACGGTGTCTCCCGGGACAGGAAAACAGCAGCCGCGTGCTGCATCATCCCGAGGACAGCGCTGAATATATTGCCTTACCTTGCCATTGCTGCATGCTTTTGAAGTATCAATAATATGCGGATCCAGGGACAAACTAGCCGACCGAGCCGGAAACAATCTCCTTGTCAAAATAGTTGAATCCCATTCCTGCGTCCACCACCAGGCACTGGCCGTTGATACCCGAAGAACGGCCTGACAGCAGAAATGCCGCCACATTGGCAGCCTCCTCGGTTGCCAGGGCCTTTTTTCTCAAGATGGCCTTTTCGGCAAAGAGGTAGCTGTCAACATACCCCGGGATCCCGGCGGAAGCTGATGTCTTCAACAGCCCCGGACAGACCGCGTTAAACCTGACGTTGGAAAAAGCGGAAAAACTCTTGGCTAAAAAGCAGAGCGAAGACTCAAGAGCCGCCTTGACAGGGGCCATGTAGCCGTAATTCTCCGCTGCCATCCGGGTGGTGGAAATCGAGATGGTGACCACTGACCCGTCTTCATCAAGTAACTCTTTAAAATGATTGCAGATGGCGATAAATGAAAAGCAGGAAATATCAACGGCCTGCAGAAAATCTTTTTTCAGGGTCTCGTGAAACGGTTTCATCCCCTCCGAGTAATTGGCAAAGGCAATGGAATGGACGATGCCGTCGAGCCTGCCGGTGATGCATTCGGCTATCTCATCGCGGACCCTGATGATGTTGTTTTCGTTCTCCACGTCGCAGATGAATACCGGCGAATCCGGGAACAGCCTGCGGGCGGTTTCCGCCCGCTGCTGTGAGCGCACCACGTGAATAACTTCCGCCCCCGCCCCGACCAGTACTTTCGCAATCGCGCAGGCCACCGATTTCTTATTGGCCAGGCCGAAAACAACTATTTTTTTCTTTTCCAGTTGTAAGAAATCCATTGTAACACGTACCTCTGGAGATAATTCGCAATACGTTCAGCACCGAACCGGCAGCCCGTTGCCCGGCAACGCCCCCGGGGCTCCTCAGCCGCTCTTCAAGGCGCAGGCAAATTCCACCTTGACAGCCACACGGCCGTCAACCCGGACGGTTCCCTTCATGAACCAGGCCGGCCCGACCTTTTCTTTCAGGGTTGCGCTGACGGTTATCGTATCGCCCGGGCGGACCTCTCTCTTGAACCTGGCCCCCAGGATCCGGGTCAGCACGGGCATGCCTTTGTGCAGCGTCCCGGCAGGACTGTACTGCTCCTTGCCGCGCATTTCTCCAATCAGCAGCGCCCCGGCCTGAAAGACCGCTTCGCAGAGCAGCACGCCGGGCATGAGCGGATAGCCGGGATAATGCCCTTTAAACAGATCAAGATCATCGGGAATTTTCTTTTCCGCAGTTATTGAATCATCTGCAAGCTCAAGGACACGGTCCAGCCAGAGGAACGGTGGACGATGGGGGATGCGTTCGGGTATGAAGGTTTCCGTGAACTGGTCCATTACAGGCCGCCGGTAACCTCGAGGACCGAGCCACTGATATACGCGGCGCCGGGCCCGGCCAAAAAGAGAACCGCCTCGGCCACTTCCTCCGGCCTGCCGAAACGCCTGGCCGGCACCATCTTTTTATACTCCTTGACCTGCGCCTCCGGGAGATCGCTGAGCAGTTCCGTATCAATAAAACCAGGTGAAACACAGTTGACCGTGATCTTTCTTTTGGCGGTTTCCTTTGCCAGGGATTTCATCATGCCCACCTGGCCGGCCTTTGACGCCGCGTAGTTGGCCTGGCCGGCAAAGCCCATGTGCGCCATGGGTGAGGTTATGAAGATGATGCGGCCGTACTTCTGTTTCATCATCAGCTGGACGGCAAACTTGGACATGGTGTAGCCGCCGGTCAGGTTGACATCGATCACCCGTTGCCAGTCCTGCTCAGGCATCATTGCCAGGACACCATCACGCCGGATTCCGGCATTGTTGACCAGGATATCAATGGTCTCAAATTCTTTTTCAATCTCCCCATACAGGGCCTCAACGTCCC
>JAJRVA010000147.1 GCA_024277485.1 Deltaproteobacteria bacterium
CAGGGTGCGGAGTTCCAGGACAAGTTCCTCCTGTTCCGGAAGCCGGAATGTACCGGCTGCATACTGCCTGCCCAGGGGAGTGTTGTCCAGGATCATCAAGGTCAGGACGGCCACCTGGCTGGGTTTCATGCGATTCAGCACGTCGGCGGTTGCCAGGGCATGGTCCCGGGACAAGTCGGGGCCGGCTATGCCAAGCAGAACAGTCACGGAGAGAAAGATGCCGGCGGCCCGAACCATTCTGCCGGCCTGGACCATGTCCTCCGGTCCGGCTCCCTTGCAGATCTGTTTCAGGATCTTGTCGTGCCCGGATTCAAGGCCCATGTAGATGCGCCCGACTCCGGATTTCCTCAGGGCCGCAAGGTCTTCCGCGGAGCGCTGCAGGATGTCCATGCTGTTGGCATACAGGCTGATCCTGCGGACATGGGGCAGGCGGTCCCTGATCAGGCCGAGGAGGTGCAGCAGCTGCGGTTGCGGAATGGCAAGGGCGTCACCGTCGGCCAGGAAGAGCGTCTTCTGGCGGCGGCAGTACTGTGCCGCGAAGTCCAGGTCCTGCAGTATGGTGTCCTCGTCCTTGATGTAGAATCGTTTGTCACGGTAGGCCCCGCAGAAGGTACAGGCATTATGGGAACAGCCCACCGTGGCCTGCAGGATAATTGCATGGGCCTCGCTGGGGGGCCGGATAATGTCGCCCACATACTGCATCTCTGGCTGCGGTGAGACCTTCAGCCGTTGGCCCTGGCAAACTGCTGCATGAACCCGACAAGTTTTTCCACACCCTCGACCGGGAAGGCGTTGTAGATGGAGGCGCGGCAGCCGCCGATGGAACGATGCCCTTTCAGGCCGTCAAGGCCGGCTGCGGTTGCCTCGGCAATGAATTTTGCTTCCAGTTCCGGGCTGGGCAGGTTGAAGGAGATGTTCATTGTTGAGCGGGACGCGGTCTTTGCATGTCCCCGGTAGAATTCCGTGCTGTCAATGGCTTCATACACCATGGCGGCCTTTCTGCTGTTCAGCTTTTCCATGGCATCCAGGCCACCCATGTCCTTCAGCCACTGCATTACCAGACCCACGCAGTAAATACCGAAACAGGGCGGGGTGTTGAACATGGACCCCTTGTCGGCATGGGTGGTGTAGCGGAGCATGGTCGGGATGTTGTCCGGAGTCTTGTCCAGAAGGTCTTCGCGAATGATGACCACGGTTACTCCGGCCGGTCCCATGTTTTTCTGGGCCCCGGCAAAGATGATACCGAAGCGGCTCACATCAATGCGCCGTGAAAAGATATCAGAGGACATATCCGACACCAGGGTGGTCTCTGTGTCGGGAAAGGTGTGAAACTGGGTTCCGTAAATGGTATTGTTGGAGACAAAATAGAGATATTCACTGGCCGGATCAACCGTGTATTCATCATGGGCAGGGACACGGTTGAACTTTTCCTCTTCACTGGAAAAGGCAACTTCAATGTCACCGAACAGTTTCGCCTCCTTGATCGCCTTGTTCGACCACGTCCCGGTATTCAGGTAGGTTGCCTTTTTCCCGGGACCGAGCAGGTTCATCGGCACCATGAAGAACTGGGAGGAGGCGCCGCCCTGGAGGAACAGGACCTTGTAGTTGTCCGGCACGCTCAGGTTTTCGCGTACCAGGGCCTCGGTTTCATCGGCCACGGCCATGAATTCCCTGCTGCGGTGGCTGAGTTCGATCAGGCCGATCCCCTTGTTATTGAAATTGACTATATCCTTTGCAGCCTGCTGCAGCACAGGGTAGGGAAGGGTGGATGGTCCGGGGCTGAAGTTGTAGATCCTTTCCGGCATTTTTTTCTCCTTTTCAGTATTTGTTCTGTCGCAGGGCCTCATACAGGACAATGCCTGCGCACATGGCGAGGTTCAGGCTGCGGATGTTTTTATTCTCCATCGGGATGGTATAACAGCGGTCCCTGTACAGTGCAATAATTTCTTCAGGCAGGCCCCTGGTCTCCTTGCCGAAGACAAGGTAACTGCCCGGTATAAACGGCGCTTCATAGTAGGGACGGTCTGTTTTCGTGGTGAAAAAAAACAGCTTGTGTTCATCGCAGGCCTCCAGGAAATCTTCCAGACTCTGCCAGGAACGGATGTCGACATGGGGCCAGTAATCCAGGCCGGCCCGTTTCAGGTGTTTATCGTCAACACTGAAGCCCAGGGGATGAACCAGGTGAAGCACCGTGTCGGTCGCGCCGCACAACCGTGCTATGGAACCCGTGTTCGGCGGGATCTCCGGCTCGACAAGCACAATATGTAATGATTTGTCACTCATTGTGGTATGGTTTCAGAGTATGAACAGTCAGGGTTCTTTATGGTGATTCAGGGTACAGAGTATCGAATGCAGTTGCAAATTTAAAAAATAGTCTTAAATTAGTCTGATCTATGTATCTGAGTTCCGAGTTCAATTAACGCTTGTTTTCCTGCATACCATGGCGCTTATCATACAGAAATACGGCGGCACCTCCGTCGGAAGCACTGACAAGATCAAGGCGGTTGCCCGGAGGGTTATCCAGGGCCACAAACAGGGGCACCGGATCGTGGTTGTCCTGTCCGCCATGTCCGGTGAAACTGATCGCCTGATCGGGCTGGTTCGTGAAATTCAGCAGATTCCGGATCTTCGCGAGATGGACATGATCCTGGCAACCGGTGAACAGGTTACCATATCTCTCTTTGCAATGGCAGTGAAAGAGGCCGGATATGATGCCATTTCCCTGCTTGGTGACCAGGTCCGGATCAGGACCAATACCATGCACACCAGGGCGCGGATAAAGAGCATTGACACGGAACTGATCCGGGAGCACCTCGACCACGGTAAAATAGTGACAATCGCCGGCTTTCAGGGGGTGACGGAAGGCGGTGATATTACCACCCTGGGCCGCGGCGGTTCCGATACAACCGCGGTTGCCCTGGCAGCAGCCCTGAATGCTGATGCCTGTGAAATTTTCACCGATGTGGAAGGGGTGTTCACTACCGATCCGAACATATGCGCCGATGCCCGTAAAATAGACCGGATTTCCTATGATGAGATGCTGGAGTTGGCCAGCCTGGGAGCCAAGGTGCTGGACATCCGTTCAGTGGGACTGGCCAAGAGATACAAGGTGCCCCTGCACGTTCGATCGACTTTTACGGAAAACGAAGGAACCTGGGTTGTTGAGGAGGATAAAATTATGGAATCCATGCTGGTTTCCGGTGTAACCTATAATAAAAATGAAGCCCGCATAACCATAACCAGGGTGCCGGACCAGCCCGGTGTTGCGGCCAAGATTTTCCTGCCCATCTCCGATGCAGGCATCGTGGTGGACATGATCATCCAGAATACCAGGGCAGGGGACCTGACCGACCTGACCTTTACCGTTGTCCGCAGTGATTACGACAGGGCCATGAAACTGCTGCAGGACATTGCGGAGAACATCCATGCCGAGTCGGTTACCGGGGCCCAGGATATTGCCAAAATATCCATCGTCGGGGTGGGAATGCGGAACCACTCCGGTATTGCGTCAACAATGTTTCATATCCTGGCAAAGGAGGGTATCAATATCATGATGATCTCAACATCCGAGATCAAAGTGTCCTGTATTATTGAAGAGAAATACACGGAACTGGCGGTACGGGCGCTGCATGACGCTTTTGCCCTTGACAGGGACACGGTGACGGTGAGCGAAGAGACCCTCTGAGACAAAGGGGCGCTTGACGGGCCGTTTCCAGGCATTTTTCTTCTACCGGGAGAGATTCATGAAAATAGAGATATATGACACCACGCTGCGCGATGGAACACAGGCGGAAAACTTCAACCTGTCTGTTGACGACAAGGTCAAGATCACCCGGAAATTAGATGCTTTCGGCATTGATTTCATTGAGGGCGGCTGGCCCGGGTCAAATCCGCTGGCCATCGAGTATTTCAAACAGATGCAGGGCGTGTCGCTCAAGCACGCGAAACTGTCCGCCTTCGGCTCGACCAGGCATTTCAAGAATCCGCCTGAAGATGACCCCAATATACAGGCCCTTATCGATGCCCGGACCCCGGCAATAACCATTTTCGGGAAAAGCTGGGATGTGCATGTGCATGATGCGCTGCGGATCAGGCTTGAGGACAACCTGCAGATCATCGAGGATTCCCTGGCCTATCTCAGAAAGCATGTTGAGGTGCTCCTGTACGATGCAGAGCATTTTTTCGACGGTTTCAAAAAAAATCGCGACTACGCCCTGGCAACCCTTGGACAGGCTGTCAAGGGCGGCGCCGAGACCCTGATACTGTGCGATACCAACGGGGGAACCCTGCCGCACGAGATAGGGCCGATCATCGAGCAGGTCAGGAAATACCTGGAAGAACAGCAGGCGGATGTCCGCCTGGGCATCCACGCCCATAATGACTCGGAGACCGCGGTTGCAAATTCCCTGATGGCTGTCTCGCATGGCATCACCCAGGTACAGGGAACCATGAATGGTTTTGGTGAGCGCTGCGGCAATGCCAACCTGACCTCCATCATGCCGGCCCTTATCTTCAAGATGGGTCTTACCTGCAACGTGGCGGAAAATATTGACCAGCTGTACGAGACATCCCGGTTTGTCGATGAACTGGCCAACCTGCCGCACAACAGGTACCAGCCCTATGTCGGCGAGTCCGCCTTTGCGCACAAGGGCGGGGTTCATGTCAGCGCTGTGCAGAGAAACCCGCTGACCTACGAACATATCGAGCCGGAAAAGGTGGGCAATATCAGGCGGGTCCTTATTTCGGACCAGTCCGGCCGTTCCAACATCCTGCACAAGGCAAAAAGATACGGCCTCAAACTTGATGCCGACGACCCGGTCATGGCCTCCATCGTGAAGGACCTGAAAGACCTGGAAAACCAGGGGTACCAGTACGAAGGAGCTGAGGCGAGTTTTGAGCTGCTCATGCGCAGGGCCCTGGGCCTGCAGAAGAAATATTTTCAACTGGAAGGGTTGCGGGTCATGAACAACAAGTACCAGATGGACAAACCGCCCCTTACCGAGGCCACCATCCGGCTCTATGTGAGCGGCAAGGAGGTCCATACCGCCTCCATGGGCAACGGCCCTGTCAACGCGATTGACCGGGCCCTGAGAAAGGCACTGACCCGCTTTTATCCCGCCCTCGAGGAGATGGAGCTTGTTGACTACAAGGTCCGCGTGCTGTCCGGTGAGCATGGGACCGGGGCACAGGTACGCGTCCTGATTGAAAGCCGGGACAGGGATTCCAGCTGGGGGACCGTTGGTGTCTCTCTCAATATTATCGAGGCGAGCTGGCAGGCCCTGGTGGACAGTATCAACTATAAACTGATGAAAGACGAGAAGGGCAGAGAGGGGGAATGAACCCGCACACGGGACACGGCAAGAAGGACAGGCGGCTGCTTGTCCTTCTTGCGTTAGGGGCCATTATTCTGCTGCCGGACCTGGGCCTGCGTCGTGTCCCTGCTGACCGTTCGGCCGGTTTTTACTGGCTGGAACCTGCTGGCGCTAAAAACCAGGTTTTGCGGGCCTCAACCCTTAACCAGGTGGAACGGTATATGAAAGCGCATGCCGGCAGCCATCAGCCGGACAGTGGAAATAGTGATATGTTGGCGCTGCCAACCGGATCAGCCGGAGCAGGGAAAATCGTGCCGGCGCCGGTTTCGCCTGGCCTTTCTTTTTTTTTAGGCCGTTCCCTGGCCATCAACAGGGCCGGCCCGGATGAGCTTGCCCTGGTGCCCGGCATCGGGCCTGTTCTGGCGGAAAAAATAGCAGCATACCGCCTTGCACACGGTCCCTTTGACAGCAGCCCGGCGCTTGTGTCCGTGCCCGGGATAGGGCCGCGAACAGCTGCAAAGATTTCCCCTTATCTCAGTTTTAAATAAAACCGTGGCGCGCAGCAGCAGTGTCATAACCAGCCCGGTTTTCGTTTTGGTTGGTCCCACCGCAATCGGGAAAACAGACCTTTCCATTCGGATTGCAGAGCGCTACAAC
>JAJRVA010000148.1 GCA_024277485.1 Deltaproteobacteria bacterium
AGGCCGTTCCCTGGCCATCAACAGGGCCGGCCCGGATGAGCTTGCCCTGGTGCCCGGCATCGGGCCTGTTCTGGCGGAAAAAATAGCAGCATACCGCCTTGCACACGGTCCCTTTGACAGCAGCCGGGCGCTTGTGTCCGTGCCCGGGATAGGGCCGCGAACAGCTGCAAAGATTTCCCCTTATCTCAGTTTTGAATAAAACCGTGGCGCGCAGCAGCAGTGTCATAACCAGCCCGGTTTTCGTTTTGGTTGGTCCCACCGCAATCGGGAAAACAGACCTTTCCATTCGGATTGCAGAGCGCTACAACTGCGAAATAGTCAGTATGGACTCCATGCAGGTGTACCGGCACATGGACATAGGCACGGCCAAGCCCTCTGAACGTGAAAGAAGGGGAATCCCGCACCATCTCATTGATATCGTTGACCCGGATGAGCAGTATAATGCGGCCAGGTTTGTTCACGACGCTGTTGCGGCAATCAGGGAAATCATCGCCTCGGGAAAAATCCCGCTGCTCACCGGCGGTACCGGTCTCTACCTGAAGGCGCTCACCCAGGGGCTGTTTGACCAGGAAAAAACCGGCGACCCGGCAGTGCGCAGGCGCCTTGTGGAACGATTGCAGGCCCATGGCAGGGAAAAGCTGCACGAGGAGCTGAAGAAAACAGACCCGGAATCCGCAGCCAGAATTCATGTCAATGATACGCAGCGCCTGATCAGGGCCCTTGAAATCTACCATGGCACGGGTATGACCTGGTCTGAACATCTCCGGAACCAGCCGGGACCGCCTGTAACCTTTGCCCGCCTGTTACAGGCAGGCCTGCAGTGCGACCGTCAGACCCTGTACGACAGGATAGAGGAGAGAACAGCCACCATGTTCCGGAACGGGCTGCTGAAAGAGACTGCAAAACTGCTGGACATGGGATATGATACTAAGCTGCAGTCCATGCAGGCGATCGGGTATCGCCATGCCGTCAACTTCATAGACGGTACCTGGGACAGGGAAGAAACCCTCCGGATGCTTGTCAGGGATACCCGGCGCTATGCAAAGCGGCAGATGACCTGGTTTGGAAAAAATCCATCACTACGCTGGTTTGAACGCGGTGATGATTCCGGTGTGCTGCGGTTCATTGATGACTGGCTGCGCAGCGCACACTAAGAAACGTACAGACTTTTTTTATGCAGACAAAACGTGTCCAACGCAGAGCATTGCCGGTAGAAACCGAACACTGCCGGCAGCTTGCCCGGGATATGCAGATACCATACGGGGTGGCCGTCCTCCTCTGCCAGAGAGGAATAACTGACAAGGATACCGCCTCAGCCTTCCTGCATCCCAGGCTTGCAGACCTGCTGTCGCCGTTCCTGATGAAAGACATGGACAGGGCCGTTGATCTCATCATCCAGGCCGCTGAAGAACAGTGGACGGTCCTGGTCCATGGTGATTATGATGTGGACGGGATAAGCGGCACAGCGCTGCTGAGCCTGTTTTTCAAGGACCTGAATATCGAGACGATCTGCTATCAGCCGGACCGCCTCACGGAAGGCTATGGCCTGCAGAAGAGTTTTGTTGAAAAACATGTTCCCAGTGGCAGTGACCCTGCCCTGCTCATAACGGTTGACTGCGGCATTTCCTCAGTTGATGAGGTTGAGTTTGCCCGGCAAGCCGGGTACCGGGTTATCATAACCGATCACCACCAGGTGCCGGAAAGGCTGCCCGAGGCCGATGCCATACTGAATCCCCAGCAGGATGATTGTGCTTTTCCATATACCGAACTTGCCGGTGTGGGGGTTGCTTTCTTCCTGGCCATGGGGGTTCGCCGCCGAATGGTTGAAAAGGGGATGATGGACAGAGACAGTGCGCCCAACCTCAAAAAACTGCTCAGCCTGGTTGCCCTCGGGACGGTTGCCGATGTGATGCCGGTAACCGGCGTCAACCGCATCCTGGTCAAGGCCGGTCTTGAGATTATCAGCAGGCGGGCGGTTCCCTGGATATGGGCCCTCTGTGAACGGGCCGGGCTCAGGGAGGGCATGGTTACGGCAGAGGATATTTCCTTTCGCCTGGCTCCACGCCTCAATGCTCCCGGGCGCATCGGCAAACCTGAAATCGCCTTCCGGTTTCTTACCTGCACGGAAACTGTCAGGGCCCAGGAACTTGCCGACGAACTGGAGCGGATAAACCTGGCCCGGAGAAAACTTGAAAGCGAGGCGATTGACGACGTGGGCGCCAAATGTGAACGCCTGGATAAAAAGGGGTGCCGGGGCCTGGTGGTGTATGGAGACTATCATTCCGGAATCATAGGAATTATTGCGTCTCGAATGGTGGACAGGTTTCACAAGCCTGTCTTTGTGCTCACCAGCGATGCTGGAGATCCGGCCACCCTGAAGGGGTCAGGAAGATCGATAGCAGGGCTTGACCTGTATGCAATTCTCAGCAGGTGCGCTGACACGGTTATTCAGTTTGGCGGTCATGCCATGGCTGCCGGCCTGACCCTTGAAAAAGAGAGGCTATCTGAATTCAGCGAAAGGTTTAACAAGGTGGTAGCCGAGGAAAGGGAACATGCTGAAACAACCGGGGCAGAAGAGATCTGTGTCGATTATTGCCCAACCGGCGAGGAAATTTTCAACAGCAGTTTTATCAGCAGCTACCAGTGCCTGGGACCTTTCGGCAACGGCAACCCGGAACCGGTGTTTCTCCTGACTGACCTGAAGATGTGCCGGACAAGTGTTATCCACAACCATCTGAGGTATACGGTCAACGTTGACGGTAAACATTACCGGGGCATAGGATTCGGCATGGCGGACAAACTGGATATTGTCCAGGACAGTCCGGTCCAGCTTGCCTTCAAATTAAAACAAAATGTCTTCAGGGGGGAGAGGTATACCGAACTCCACGCAGTTGACATATCTACAGCAACGTAATACCGGCACCTGCGGGTAAATTTAACATAATATATATTATGCGACATTGTGTATTTTTCATATTCACGCCTGCTGCAGGCCTGTTCGTGCTGAAGCAAGGCTTTTCAGGCCCACGGGAAATACCTGCCCCTAAGGTGTGCGCCACTTGCTTGACCTTAATATGAATAGCAGTTAATTTTGTTAATCCACGCATGTAGTTTAAAAACATCATGTTTAACATGAGTATCAGGAAAACAGTACAATGACAGACAGAACACTTTACCGGGAACCGCTTGTCAGCCGTTACACGAGCCCTGCCATGCAGCATCTTTTTTCCGAACAGTTCAAATTCACAACCTGGAGACGTTGCTGGACCGCTCTGGCTGAGGCACAGTTTGAACTGGGCCTGAAGCTGGTTACCCGGGACATGGTTGACGAGCTGAAGGCAAACATAGATGATATTGACTATGATCTTGCTGCGGCAAAGGAAAAGGAAATACGCCACGATGTCATGGCCCATGTCTTTGCTTATGGGAAGAAATGCCACCGAGCCGAGGCAATTATCCACCTTGGCGCAACTTCTCAATTCGTAGTGTGCAACACGGATCTCATTATTCAAAAAGAGGCCCTGAAACTCGTTAAAAAAGCTCTCGTAAATGTTATTTCTCAATTATCCGAGTTTTGCCGCACCTATGCAGGCCTTCCCACCCTTGGGTTCACCCACTACCAGCCGGCCCAGCCGACCACGGTCGGCAAGAGAAATACATTGTATATTCAAGACCTTATCATGGATCTTGAGTATATTGAACACCTTGAAAAGCAGGTCCGGGCGCGCGGAGCCAAGGGAACGGTCGGTACCCAGGCAACCTTTCTTGAACTCTTTGAAGGAGACCATGACAAGGTAAGGCAGCTTGATCGTCTGGTTGCGGCCAAGCTCGGTTTTGCTGAAGTGTTTGAAGTGACCGGCCAGACGTATCCCAGAAAACTTGATATGAAGACAGCTGAAACTCTGGCCGGCATTGGAGCCTCGGCCCACAAGTTTGCTGTTGACATGCGGCTTTTGTCCAACCTTAAGGTCCAGGAAGAGCCTTTTGCTAAAAAACAGGTTGGCAGTTCGGCTATGGCGTATAAAAGAAACCCCATGCGGTCAGAGCGTATGACCGGGCTTGCCCGGAAGCTCATGGGGCTTCCGGGCAACTTCAGCGCAACCGCTGCCAACCAGTGGTTTGAGAGAACACTTGATGACTCTGCAATCCGGAGGATGGATCTGGCCCAGGCCTTCCTGCTTGCCGACGCGATACTCATGCTGTACGTGAATATTTCGTCAGATATGGTTGTTTATCCGAAGCAAATTGACAGGTATCTGCGTGAAGAGCTTCCCTTTATGTCAACTGAAAAAATCCTGATGGCCTGTGTTGAACGTGGTAAAAGCCGCCAGGAGATGCATGAGGTAATCCGCGATCATTCTGTTGCCGCCGGCCTTGTCGTCAAACAGGAGGGGAAGGAAAATGACCTTCTCAACCGGTTGGCTGATGATGAACGTATTCCCTTTGAAATTGAAGAACTGAATGGAATGATTGCCAATTACAGAGAATTCACCGGCCGGGCAGAACAGCAGACCAGGGAGTTTCTTGACGAAGTGGTCTCCCCTGTCCTGGCTCGGTATCGTGATCTTGTGGGTAATGTCGACTCCAGTCTGAAAGTGTAAGGGTCCAGGGGGCACGAGTCAGGGTATGGAGTGCGGTTTTCTTTTTCTGCGCATAGCATCAGCCAGGATCGGTATCTTCAGGTTTCTTCTTGAGGGATACGACGGCCTTGCACTTCTTTCCACTGTTGACAGTAAAACCGGTCTTGTGCGGCTGGCAGTGCCCGGGTCACGCTATATGGAACTCATGCGTCTGCTTGAAAGCCTGGCCCCTGAACTGCTTTGCAGTGATAATGCTTGACATGAACAGTTTACGATTACACCCTGAAATACCGATATAATGAGAAACAAGAATCTTTACATTAAAACCTTCGGCTGCCAGATGAACGAAAGGGATTCCGAGATCATCGAGCAGCTGCTCTGTCCGTCGGGATACATTCCAACCGCAGAGATGGACAGCGCTGACCTGATCATCCTCAACACGTGCAGCATCCGGGCAAAGGCAGAGCAGAAGGTGTACAGCCTCCTGGGCCAGCTGAGACAGTATAAAACAAAAAATCCCGGGATGTTAATCGGCGTAACAGGCTGTGTTGCCCAGCAGGAAGGCGCGGTTATTCAGCAGCGCATGCCGCACGTTGACCTGGTTGTCGGCACTCAGCAGATCTACCGGATCCCGGAGATGCTCGAGCAGATCAACAGTGGCGCCTCCCGGCTCAGTCCGGCCATCAACCTGGACAGCTCTTTTTCCATTCCCCCTTTCCAGCGATTCCTTGCCGCATCAGAAAAAAAGACAGGTCTCTCCCCTGCCCCGTCTGAGTATAAAAAATTCGTTACCATAATGCAGGGCTGCAACAACTACTGCAGTTACTGTGTCGTGCCCTATACCCGCGGCAGAGAGATCAGCAGGCCTGTCGCGGATATCCTGAAAGAGGTTCGCCTGCTTGTTTCCGGCGGCACCTGCGAGATCACCCTTCTTGGCCAGAATGTGAACTCCTACGGGATGACCAATCCCGTTGCCGACACACCTGTCCACTTTGCCGATCTTCTCCGCATGGTCGCGTCTGTTTCCGGTCTGAAACGCCTCCGCTTTACCACCTCCAACCCAAAGGACCTTTCAATTGAACTGATGCGCTGCTTTGCGGAAATTGACATCATTTGCCCCCAGTTTCATCTGCCGGTCCAGTCCGGCTCTGACCGTATCCTCAAGCTGATGAACCGGAAATACACCGTTGCGGACTACCTGGGCCAGGTGGAGACGCTGCGTGAGTATCGTCCGGACCTTGCCCTGAGCACGGATATTATTGTCGGCTTTCCCGGCGAAACAGACGATGATTTTGCCGCGACCATGGACCTGCTGGACAGGGTCAGGTATCACAGTTCATTCTCCTTCAAATACTCTGACAGGCCCGGCACGCGGTCTGCAGGGTTTGAAGGCAAGGTAGATGAAGAGATAAAGTCTTCGAGGCTTCACCGTTTCCAGGCCCTTCAGGACAAGATAAGCCTGGAGAGAAACAGGGAGTATGTGGACCGTGAAATGGAAATACTTGTCGAGGGGAAGGGAAAGAACAACCTGTTGTATGGTCGCACGGCAACAAATCATATAGTACATTTTCCCGCCGCAGGGTCAGGGGACCCGGCCTGCGGGGACATCCTGAACGTCCGTATCACCATGGCCGGGCAGCATTCGCTGACCGGCAGGATAAAGGAGTAGACACGCCATGATTGATCTGCACACACACACCTTTTTCAGTGACGGGGCCCTGGTGCCGTCTGAACACCTGAGACGTTTTGAAGTAATGGGGTATGATGCCGTAGCGATTACGGATCATGCAGACTCTTCAAACCTGGATTTCATCGTGCCCCGTATTGTTCAGGCCGCGGCAGACTTGAACCCGCTCAGCAGTACCAGGCTTATTCCGGGAATCGAGCTGACCCATGTCCCCCCTGACCTTTTTGAACCACTCACCAGCAGGGCCCGTGAATTAGGCGCCCTGCTGGTGGTCGCGCACGGAGAGACCCCGGTTGAGCCGGTTGCGCCAGGCACAAACCTGGCCGCCCTCAAGGCCGGGGTCGATCTTCTTGCCCATCCCGGTTTCCTGACCGGGGAGGATGCCCGCCTTGCCGCAGACAAAGGTATTTTGCTCGAACTCTCCGGCCGCAAGGGGCACAGCCTGACCAACGGCCATGTCGCCCGTGTCGCGCTGGCGGCCGGGGCCAAGCTGGCCGTCAATGCCGATGCCCACGAACCCGGCGATTTCATGAGCGCCGAGCGCGCCGAAACCGTGGCGCTCGGAGCGGGCCTCAGCCCGGACCAGTACCAGGCCCTGCGCCGGGACATGGCGGAGCTGGTGGAACGGGTCACCATAGCCTGAGGTCCGCTGAGCGATGAGGGCCGTCCCTATCCTCTGGAAGACGTGAGACCTTTGACTTTCATTGCGGCGTTGAATATCATATATATGACTCAGGCAATGGGTTGGTTAGTGCCTGGCCAGAAATGAGGCTTTTTGTTCGAGGCCAAGGCGCATGGAAAATTTTACCGCAGGCATATACGTGATATTCCGAGGATAAAATTTTTCATGCAACGCAGAGATCGGGCGAAAATACCATTTGTGGGCGGGCACTGGTTAAGGGTCAGCCGTGGCCTGCTCTTGCCGGGCCTTTTTGCGTTTTACCGAAAGCATGGTGGAATAAGGTGATTTCGGACATTCGGCTACAGACTGCTCTACCGGACAGCAGCAACGCAACCAGGAGGAAATTATGAAAACAGGAAAACACTTGCGCACACTGCCGATACTTGTTGGCGCAACATTTTTGTTTACCACGACTGGTTTAGCTGCGGACAAAGTGGTGGTTGTGCCGCTTGGGGGCACGGTGG
>JAJRVA010000149.1 GCA_024277485.1 Deltaproteobacteria bacterium
AACTCGCCGGAAATACTTTTCAATATATTCAGATTGAGGCATGATGGTGAGGTGGTATCTATCGCGTTGTGATGACTGTGAACCGCTTAGCCTGATGGCTATGCCCGCAGGACTGCTTAGTCCTCCCGCCAGAGAGCAGCGGTTGAACAGTGGATGCCCGAGCCGAAGGTCTGGTAACAGGTCAGGTAGGGTATCTCAACCGGGGTGTAGCCGCGCCGGTCCAGCTCCGCAGCCAGTTTGTTCGCGCCCTTGACGATGGCGATTTTTCTGTCGGGCAGTGGATCGTTGTTACAGGCGCCGATCTGCTGTTCCGCGACATCCACCTCAATGACTTCCCAGTCGGCAAAGGCCTTGGGCAGGGGTGTCCAGAGCGCATTGGGCGGCAGACCGATCAGGCCGACATCGACCAGGCACATCAAACAGTCGATGTGGTAGGTCAAACGGCTGTTGAAATAGACGATCTCCACCTTCCAGCCATGGGGCTCGAGCATACGCCGCAACACCTCGGCGCCTATTTCGTCGCCCGAACTCCGCCGTTTTGTCCGATCCTGGATATACGACGGATCCGGAACGCCAATGCCGTAGATCACGGTTTTATCCGGAAAAACACGCACATCTCCCGGGCTCATGAACGGCTGGGGCCGGGGATTGGTCAGGGACGGCGTTGGAAACGGCATGGACAGCCATACCGCTTCCGGATCGTTCATCACCATTTCCAGCATGGCTTCCCGAAACGTGAATACCGTGCCGCGGGCAACTGTCACATCAAAGGTTTCGACCAGGCAATGGCCAAACACTTCGCAGACATTCTGACCATACAGCGACAGGTGCTCGGGCCCGCCCCAGCCCGTGGCCCAGTTGACTATTTCATCAGGGGTTTTCCCGGTCTCGTTGCGAATGACATGCACGCCGGCCTTGCGATAGGCATCGGCCAGGGCATCCGATTCCATCACGATCTGTTCGTACCGCTCCGGATCGACATCCTTCATATGCTGTCCCTTATGGGCCCGCATGTAGTCCACCTGTTGCGAGTTTTCGAAATCCTCGAACAGGTTTTTCACATCAGGCGAGTCGGGATCGGGAATGTAGATTGAGCTGGGATCACCGACAAGGATGGTGCGTAGTCTGGCAAACTCATGTTCCACGTAAATCCGCTGCCCTTTGCCCTGCTCTCTCATGCCGGGAACCATTTCTTCAATTTCTGACATTGTCTTTCTCCATTGGTGATTGATTGCTACCTAAATTGAGCGATTTTCATTTCGCTTCGTATTGTTACTGAATCCGAGACTCTGGCTTATCGCCTTCTCTGCTGTTCTTCCCAGGCAAAGGACCCCTCGCCACCGGGCGTGCCGATGGCGCCCATCACTGTCATGCCGGGACGCCCCTGCATGGCATAGTCAATGGCGGCCGTGGATTTTGATCTTTCCAGCTCGGGAATTTCGATGCCGGTATCGAAGATCTTCACCGCCACCGGCCAGTTGACGTTTGCCAGCAGGTCTTCGGTCTGCAACTGGCCGCCGGTGGGGCAGCTGGAGACGATCACGGTCAAATCCTGGTGAGCAATGAACTCGACATAGTCGCCCTGCCGAAACCAGTCCTGCGCCTTGAAGAACTTCATAATGGGGCGGTTGTTCCAAAGCTCCCAGGCGGTTGCCTGGAAGATGCAAAAACACTCACCGTGACGGTGCGCCCTGGCCAGTTCCTCGCCGCCCACGTCCAGAGCTGCCTGCATGAAGTTGAGGCTGCAACTGTTGTGGTTGGGATGACCGCTCAGCCATTCGTTCATTGATTCGCTGCAGCGGTAATTGTTGACAAAGAACATGTGCTGTCCGCCCGGTGTCATGGTGTTCAGGCGCTCATAGTCCACGGTGTCGCGAATAAGGGTTGCCATGCCGCGAAAATACGGTGGCCCCGATATAAAGATATAGCCTTCGTGCGGTACCAGCCCCTGCATGGCCGCGGTGTGAAACTGCGACTGGTATTCCTGCGCCGGGTTGTCCCGGTTGAGCAGGATGATATCGAGGATCTGCGTACCTTCGACCAGCTCTAAGCGAAACGACTGCCCCTTGTCCACATGAAAATGGATACCCTCAAAGGGTTTGGTCTGTACTTCCTTGACCAGGGTAAATTCGCCGGCAACCTGCTTGCTGTGTGCCTCCTCGAAAATGTCACCCGCGCGTTCACGCTTGAAGGCGGCGTATTTTTCCGCAACAAGATCGAATTTTTCTTCTGTCATATTCGTGTCCTCCTCACTTGAGTTTACTCTACAGGCTCGTCAACGTTGTATTCACTATAGCCCCTCTTCCTATGCGGCTAGGCACAACCGTGCAGATAAGCGGAGATTTCGAAGATACGGTGCCTGTGAGCGCTTACCAGGTTATGACTCGTGACAGCCATAACAGATGGGCGACATGTCAAAATGGCAGTCCATGCACGCCAGGTTTTTGTTGTGGCCGGCAACCATTTTCACCTGTCGGGCCATCTTCGTGCTCCAGTCATTCTTTTCTGCCCTGTGTTTCAACACGGTCACCTGGAGGTCATAGCCGCCCGCTGACCGCAGGATCAATCTGCCCCCTTTCTGAACCAGCTTCTTCATCGCCAGCAGACGTTTGGTGCTGCTCGATCTCCCCGGCGCCATGGCTACGGAGCCGTGACAATCCTCGCAGCGTATCCCGGGCAGTTTTCTGTCAGGCCCCTGTGCATGTCTTTTGAACATGGCTTTGTCTGCCAGGCTCAAATGGCAGTCCACGCAGACCATCCGGCCTCCGGGCGTGCCGGTCGGTTGACCGGTGGCACCATAGTGGACAACGGTGAATCCGGAGCTGTTTCTGACCAGGTTCCGGGTATCCTGGTGACAGGAGAAGCAGCCGTCAAGGGTCAGTTGCCGTGGCAGGATTCCGGAGTCTTCGACAATCCCGGCCATCGCTCCGCCTGCCAGGAACAGAAATCCGGCAAGCACGGCCATGGGTATGATTTCGGCAGAAAAAATCATCCTCCTGCTCACCTGCAGCCCTTGTGGATGACCGGGCCGGGGCTGTGTCCGGTCCTGCCCGGTTTCAGCCTGCGAAACAGGTTCTTTTTCCAGCACGGCTGTCGGCATACCCACGGGTTAAGTCGCATGTCGGCCTGAAAACCGGTGCAATGCAGGCAGGGATTGCGAAAAAATTCCTTCACGGTCTGATAGGCTCCATGGGAAACCAGGCCCACAACCGCCAACGTCGATCCCCGGTACAGCCAGGGCCACATGGGCAGCACCGATGTCTGACTCCATAACTGATCCGATTCAATACCGGCGCCAAAGGCCATGCCGGGCTGGCCGGCAAAATACTGGCGTACATAGGCCCAGACATCCATCCAGTCCAGGTTGATATGGATAAGATAGCCCCAGGAGATGGAGGCCCCGATAACCAGTGCCGCATAGAGCAGCGTCATGCCGCTGCCCATGCTCTTGCGCAGGACATTCAGATCCCCCAGGTTGGTCACCGGTCCGGCCATGAGGAATATCCAGACATATTCCGGCTTGACACCGCTGAGCACCAGGGTGGCGCCAAGCATGATGCCGGGCAGTGAACAGATGTACATGGGGATGGCCAGAGTAATCATGACCAGAGCGGCTGTTGCGAATGACAACCCGTCGAGCCAACCGGCCAGCGCCTGCAGGGAAAAGGTACTGACCAGCAGCGAAACCAGCAGCAGGCCGATAATGAGATCAAAGGCGATGCGGCTGCCGTACACCGTGGTGGACCAGCGCAGGGCACGCAACAGGAAATTTCCTCTGCCGTGCTTTTCCGCTGTTGGTGCGTTGTCGGCGCCGGGAAGATAGCGACTCTCGATCTGCCCATTTTTCGGCTCGGCCAGAAAAAAAACCGCGCCAATAACATAGCTGCAGCAGATGGCCCCGGCCACGTACCAGAGAGTGAACGTCGGCCCCAGCATGGCCAGCGCCAGGATAATGGCCGCAATGGAGGTGGCCGGCGCGGAAAAGATAAAGGTGAAGACGCTGCCCAGGGGTACCCCCTGGTGACGCATGCCCACGGCCATGGGCACGGTGCCGCAGGAACAGATGGGCAGCAGCAGTCCGGAGAGGTTGAAAAAACTCAGGCTGAAAAAACTGCGTTTTCGGGCAAAACGACGCAGTTTCTGAAACCGTCCCAGGCTCTCGTGCACCAGTCCGGCCGCAAAAACGCCGATGAGCAGAAAGGGCGCCATCTCATACAGCATCCCCCAGAAGGCCCCGGCAAATCGTTCGATAAATGACCACATCAAGTCGTTCTCCCAGGGATGTTCATGGCGCTGCCCAGTGGGGTCGTTTTTCGGTGACCAGTTGCGTGTGCAGCGGCGTGCCGGAACGGAGTCCTTTGAGGGTTATAGTCTTGCCTGAACCTGTTTTATACAGGAAACGATCCAGACTGTACTGGTTGGCAAAGGGCTGGCCGTTTACCTCCAGGAGCAGGTCGCCTTCCTGTAGCCCTGCAGCCACGGCTATGCTGTCTGGCCAGACATAGTCGATCATCAATCCCCTGGAAGGCAGATCCCGGTCTTCAAGACGGGTACGTTCCTCCGTGGTCAGGTTGCGATAGGCAAATCCCGTCCAGGGCAGTTCAAAGGTGGGATAGGTCATCAGCACCTTGTAAAAGGTCATGATGATGCTCATGGGCAGTCCATGTTCCTCATCGTCATTGAGCACGGCGGCAAGGGCCTTGTGGATATTGGCCGTATTCATGGCGATCAGCCGTCCCTCTCCATCGAATAGCGGGCCGCCGTAGGCAAGTTTGGGCATGTTGATACGGAAATTGATCAGCATATCTCCCAGGCCGCTGCCGTACAGTGTCTTCCTGGCCTTGACCTTTACCGTGCCCACGCTGACCGGGTCGTCTCCTGCGCCCAGGGCCAGTACACGGGTACCGGTCTGCACCGTTGTTTTCACGTCGACCGACAGTGCCGGATATCCCGCGCCCGATCCGTCCGGTTCAGCCATCCTGAGTATGGCAAGATTCAGCACCGGGTCCACAGCCACCGCTGTCGCGCCGACCGTCTTGCCATCGTGCAGCCGCACTTCAAAGCGGTCACACAGCAGGCGTTTTTTCTTGTCCAGAAAGCGGGCATAGGTGGTGAGAACGATTCCCTTCTGATCAATGATAAAACCGCTGGCACGGGCATGGGGCGATGATGGTTCCCGCATACCATGCCCGACCTCCATGTACCCGGAAATCATCACCACGCTTTCGAGTTTCTCCGCCACCCAGGCAGGCGTATCGGCCTGGGCGTAACACGGCCCCGTGAGCAGCTGGAACACAGCTACCCACAGGGATAAACGAAAACAAAAAGATAAACCTTTCAGGTAGATCATCACCTGGAAAGACGATTCAACACGTTCCTGGTCACCTGCTCAACCCTCTGGTCTCCGCCTTTCAGGCCATAGACCCAGTCGGTGCTGCCGGCGTTGAATACTGTGCCCTTGCCGTTGTTGAAGATGACCATGGCGGCGTTGCCGTGGATAAACTGCCGCCAGTTCTTCTTGTCGCCGGTGATGACAATGGCCGCAAGTTCCGAGTCGGGTATAGCGCCGAGGATGTACTGGGGCGAGTATTCCCGGCTCCACAGGGACGCGGGAGCCATGCCAAGAATCACGGCGTCCTCGGGGGTGCCGTCCTTGCCGGTGGGAACGGGATAGCCCTCGTCATCGATGGTATAGAGCAGGCCGTCCACCTCATAGCCGACAATGAAGTCCTCGTTGCCAAACTGGTCGCCCCAACGCAGGCCTGTGTTTTCAAATACCCAATGGTCGGGGCGGTATATCTGGTAGCCGCCGGCGCTGTAGGGGGTGGCGCCGCCGATGCGGGCATAGCCGCCGTGGTTAAAGGAAAGCCCGATCATGGTGTTCTCCGGCCGGCCAAGGTTTGGCGCCGACCAGATGGTGGTGAGCAGATGTTTTTTGGTTGGATCATTGAGGATGGGATCCTCGTGATAGGGGGTCTTGTAGCAGACCATGGTGTTGTAATCGTCTTCGTACCGCACCTGCCAGTAGACACTGTTACCGGAAAACCAGGCCAGGTTGAGGCCCTTTTCGATGCGGCTCTCCACGGCGTCACGCATTTCCCAGGACCAGTATTCGTCATGGCCCACGCTCAGCAGCAACTTGTAGTTATCCAGCAGCTCGGGACGCAGGACCAGGTCTTCGCTGGTGATGTAGTCAAAACGGTAGCCCTCGCCTTCTGCCCAGCGAACGAAAGGCTGCTCATAGGTGACCCAACCAGCGGCGCCCACCCACTGGGGCAGGTTATGTTCCTCCAGCCATCTGAAAAAATCAGCCTCGTAGTTTTCGTTGGGTCCGTCAATATCGGCGATCCGCTCCATGGGCTGTGGTTTGGAGATAAAACCCGGCGCGATGGGCCGCTGCAGGCTCACCTTGACCGCACTTTCATAAAGATTATTACCGCCCCAGGTGTTGTAGGCGTTCAGGGTGGCGGTGGGGATCATCAGGGCGATCTTGCTGTCCTTGCCGGGGTGGGCGGCGCGAAGCACGAAGAAGTGCTCGGACTGATCCCTGCGACCCGGCACGCCCTCGGTCATGAAGGTGATGATGTAGTAGCCGCTGCGCCAGTTCTTCGGTATCTCCAGCGAGAATGATTCCGGCCAGCCCGGCCCGGTGGCCCAGGCCTTGTCCGGGGTGGGATACTGTTTCCCCTTGATGCCGGACTTTTCCCAGACGATGTCATTGGTCACGCCCCCGCGCACGATACGCACCGAATAGCTGGGCGCATTGGTGGAGACGTGGAAGCTCACCTTGTCTCCCGGGGCGAAGCTCAGGGCATTGGTGTAACCTTCGATCTTGAGCTCGGCCGCGTGCAGCAGTCCGGGCAGGAAAAACAGTGTCAGCATGACCAGGCAGAATCTTCTCCACAGGGTCCATTGATTACATTTCATACTTTGCTCCTTGTTTTGATTGTATTAATCCAAAAGTCAGGCCGATTTTGTGTATCGTCTGAGGACATTATGGGTGATCTGTTCCACCGTTCTGTTTCGCCATTTCAGGCCGAGAAACCAGTAGACGGTACCGGCGCAGAAAACCTCACCCCTGCCCTGGGGCGCCACCACGATCTGGGCCGAGCCGTAGCGGTACTTGTCCAGGGTGGCGGCATCTTCCCTGCCTTCGATGGATCGGGCATAGTAACGCACGTAATAATCACCCTCGGCTCCGGTGATGATGGCATCGCCCTCAGTGCCGGTGGAGAACTGATCCACCGTACCCGGAGTCAGGGCCAGGATCTGGGTTCCAGGAAGCGGTGTGTGCAGAGCCGAGGGGCGGGGCAGGCCATACTCGATGATGTAATCAACTGAATCGATTTCATAACCAACGATTCCCTCCCGAGTACCGAAGGCATCCCCGTAGAACAGGCCGGTTTTCTCGAACACCCAGTGATCGGGACGGTACACGGTAAAGCCGGCATGACTGCGCGGTGCGCCACCGGTGGTGGCGGCATAAATGCCCTGCAGTCCGGTGACCCCGAAGGTCTGTGCCGACGGCCGTCCCACCAGCCGGTGTTCCCAGATGCCGGTGAGCAGGTGGCGCCTTTTGGGATCATTGCGTACCGGATCAAACTCGTCGGCAAAATCCTTGTAACAGACCTGTCTGCCGTCATCGATCCGTACCTGCCAGAGCATGTTGGCCCCAAAACGGGCCAGCCTGCCCCCCGCTTCGACAAAACTATCCATGGCATCCCGCTGATCCCAGCTCCAGTACTCGTCATGGCCGCTGATGACCACCAGGTCGTAGCCCCGCAGGACTTCAGCCCCCTGGTCCAGGTCGGTCTGGGCCAGGTAGTCCATCTCGTAGCCGTTTTCTTCAGCCCATATCGCGAAAGGCCGGTTGTCCACGGCCCAGCCAGCGCTGCTGGCCCAGGCGGAATATCCCATCATGAAGGCCCAGTTGGTGAATCCTTCCGGGGAGAAATCAGCCTCCTGTTCCAGGCGCATGCGGTCACGCACACTGGACTGGTAGGGAAAATTGGGCGGTGCGACCACAAAGCCGCGTTCCCAGGGACGCTGAAAGGAGAGAATGGGCGAATTGGCATCACCCTTTTCACCGTGAATACCCCAGTAATGGTTGGCGCCGCCCCAGCTGTTATAGGCTTGCCAGGTATTGGTGGTAAGCAGGTAGGCGATTTTTTTCTTTTTTATCCCGCGAACCACGAACCCGGCCTCGGCCCGTTTTGTTTCACCGTCCTTTTCCACGGTGAGCAAAACGATGTAGAAACCGGAACGCCATCCGCCGTCCACCTTGATCTCATGCAGAACCGGCCAGCCGCAGCCGTTCATGTAGGCATCGACCGGAGTCTCGGTGAAACGGCCCTGCAATGCTTTCCTTTGATACACCACTTCCTTTTGCGGGCCATCGCGGTAAATTTCGAGACTGAACCGGGGGGCAGTGGTGGAAATATGCAACTTGACCACATCGCCTGCCCGGTAACTGAGCGCGTCGCTGTAACCGTATATTTCAAGGAAATCCGGATCATTGGCAGACATCTCGTAAAACACCACGTTCATGCCACGCCACCCCTGGGGCATGCGCATGGAGACAGGACCCGTGCTCCCGAATTCAGCCGTGCGCTCTCCGGGCTGATCAACCCCCTCGCGGCCGTCCAGGTCCAGGGCGGCAAACGCCTTGCCTGTCAATGCCGCGGCCCCGACTGCCGCCCCGGCTGCGACAAAACGGCGGCGCCCCTGGTCGGGAACCTTGTCGTCCCTGTTTTCATGTACTTTTCTTTGATCCTTCATGCGTGCCCCCTGATTACCCCAGGCTGAATGTTCCTCTGTCAGCGGCCGCACCGACCAGCCACTCGATTTCGATCTCGATCTTTTTCTTTTTCCTGCGCCTGCCCACTTCTTTTTCCGCCTTGATCTCCACTTCGACCCGGGACGGTATTTTCAATTTCAGCCGTTTGTCGCCCTGCTGCAAGACAACCTTGCCGGTTTCAATCCTGTCCGCCATCCGGCGCAGCAGCGCTGAAGCCTCGCCACGTTCCATCTTTTCCTCGGTCTTGAACAAAACGGTTTCCTTCCCCATGATCGTTCTCCTTATCTACGTGCAGTGTTGGCTTCAATCGGTTGTGTAGCGGTTCAGCACATTGCGGGTGATGATCTCAACAAAAGGATTACGATCTTTCAGCCCATTCACCCACTCTGTGTTGGCGGCAGTAAAAACTTCGCCCCTGCCCTTTTTCATGTTGACGATCATGGAAGAGCCGTTGCGCACCTTATCCCGGTTCTCCGGGGTGTCTTCGCCGAACAGCAGCCTGGCGGCCATGGCCATGTCGGCATCACCGCCGTAAAGGAGTGTGGCGGGATTACCGTGGTCGGCTTCCTCCTGGGAAGCCAGAGCCATGGCGATGATCTCAATATCATCTTTGGGAGCGCCATCCTCGCCGGTGGGGTAGGGCAGGCCGTACCGGAAGGTGTAATCCAGGCCATCGCCTTCATAACCGGCAATATTGGATTCCTGACCAAATACATCACCGTAATAGAGATCGGTGCCAGCCAACGCCCAGTGATCCGGGCGATAGACTGTGAAACCACCGGTGGCCCTCGGATTCCAGCCGCCGAACTTCAGGTAAATCCCCCGGAGGCTGTTGACCCCGTAGGTCTGCACGGAAGGCCAGTTGACCGCCAGAGACTCCCAGGCACTGGTCAACAGGTGTTTCTGTTTGGGATCGTTGCGCACCGGATCCATCTCCTCGGCCTGATCCTTGTAGCAGATCATGGTGTTGTTACCCCGGCGTACCTGCCAGAGGACATTACCGGCCAGGCGCACAAACTTGCCTCCTTTTTCGATATAGTCGTCCAGGGCCTTACGTTCTTCCCATGTCTGGTATTCATCATGCCCGACGATGACGATGGCCTTGTAGTCCCTGAACCATTCCGGGTGATAATGCAGATCGCTCTGGGCGTAATAGTCGAGGGTGTAGCCTTCCTGCTCGGCCCAACGCGCAAACAGGCGGTCATAGGTTGCCCAGCCCGCGGCGCGGAAGAACTTGGAGTAACCTCGCGCATAGGCAAACTCCAGTACCGGGTAACGGGGCGTTTCGCCTATCTCGATCCTGTCGTCGGCCACAATACGCGGCGCCCCCTTCTGCGCCCAGATCAGTCCCCTGGCCCAGGGCCGCTGGGTACTGAGTATCGGCGAAAAACCTGTTTGATCCGGGCCATCCACTCCTTGGTAGAAATTGGACCCACCCCAGTCATTGTAGGCCTCCCAGGTGTTGGTGGCCAGGACGAATGCGATCCTGCTGTTCCCAGGACGGGCCGGACGTACAACGAAAAAGGCGTGCTGCTTGATTTCCCTGCCCTTGCCGTCGTCGACGCGCAGGGTGATGACGTAGCCACCGCTTTTCCAGTCGTCCGGTATCCTGATCTGCCGGGACACCGGCCAGCCGGTACCGTCCTTGTAAACGTCATTTGGCGTTGGGTAATGCTTGCCAGGAACACCTTTCTTTTCCAGCACTACTTCCTGCTCACCCCCATCACGAGTGATGAGGATGTCGTAATTGTCGGCAGTGGTATTGACATGCAGCTTGACCGTCTCACCGGGTGCGTAGGATATACGGTCGGTATGGCCCCACACCTCAAGTTTGCTGATGTCCCTGGATGGGAACTCGAACCAGGCATGGTGGGTGCTGTTGAACCATTGACCACGGAACTCGACGTTTCCCGGCTGGATGATTTCTCTTGCAAGCTCAACGGCATTAGCTACCGAAATGCTGCCGAAAAACAGCAGCCAGAGCACCACCAATTTTTGCGCTTTTTTATTCGTCATTTTGTCGACTCCTGTAATATTTCTGCTCCGAACAACCGATATCAGCCCTTTGCCCGCACTATGAATATTCGTTACGGCTTGCCATCGCCTGTATATCGCTCCAACACATTGTGGGTGATCTTCTCGACAAAGGGATTACGGTCTTCAAGCCCTTTCACCCATTCCGTGGTGCCTGCCGTAAACACCTCGCCCCTGCCTTTCTTCATGTTGACAATCATGGACGAGCCATAGCGCACCCTGGCGCGGTTCTCTTCCGTGTCCTCGCCGAACAGCAACTCGACTGTGGCGATGAGGTCGAACTTGTCCACGAACAGCAGCGTTTCCGGTTGACCGTGATTGACCTCTCCCTGGGTGGCCAGGGCCATGGCGATGATTTCAATGTCGTCTTTGGGCGCGCCATCTTCGCCGGTGGGATAGGGCAGACCATGCTTGATGATGTAATCCAGTCCATCTCCTTCATATCCCGCGATGAGGGACTCTGCTCCGAATACGTCACCGTAGTAGAGATCAGTGCCTTCGAGCGCCCAGTGGTCGGGCCGGTAGACGGTGAACCCGCCGGAAGCACGCGGATTTGCTGCGCCCATTTTCATGTAGATACCGCGCAGGCCGTTGACCCCGTAGGTCTGGGCTGATGGCCAGTTGACGGCCTGTGACTCCCAGGCGGTGGTCAGCAGGCGCTTTTTCCCGGGATCATTGCGCACCGGATCCACCTCTTCGGCATGGGTCTTGTAGCAAACCAGTTGATTGCCCTCGCGCCGCACCTGCCACAGCACATTGCCGGCCAAGCGCACCAGGTGTCCGCCTTCCTCCACGTAGTCGTCGATGGCCTGGCGTTCCTTGCGGCTCTGGTATTCGTCGTGACCGACGATCACCACCGCCTGGTAGGATTTGAGCAGGTCCGGGTTGCGATCCAGGTCGTCCTGGGCGTAGTAGTCCAGGACATAGCCATTACGCTCGGCCCACTGGGCGAACAGGCGATCGTAGGTGGCCCAGCCGGCGGCGCGGAAGAACTTGGGATAGCCGCGGGCGTAGGCATATTCCAGCGCCGGATAGCGGGGCGTGTCGCCCATGCCCACATTGGCCGGGGCCACGTTGCGCGGCGCGCCCTGGGCGATGCGGATCATGCCCCGGGACCAGGGACGCAGGTCGCTGAGAATGGGCGAGGCGTGCGATCGGTCGGGCCCGTCGATTCCCTCATACAGGTTGGAACCGCCCCAGTCGTTGTAGGCCTGCCAAGTGGTGGTGGCGGCAACGAAAGCAATCTTGCTCTTCCCCGCCTGCGCCGGACGCAGAATGAAGAAGGCATGCTGCTCCACCTCCTTACCCTGGTCGTTCCTGACTTTCAGGTTGATGACGTAGCCGCCGCTTTTCCAGTCGGCGGGAATCCGGATCTGTTGGGACACGGGCCAGCCGGCCCCGACCTTGTAGACATCCCTCGGGGTGGAATAGTGCTTTCCGGGCAGGCCTTTCTTCTCCAGCGCCACCTCTTCACTGCCGCCATCGCGAGTGATCATCAGGTCATAGCTCGTTGCTGTGGTGTTGACATGCAGATCCAGCGTCTCTCCCGGCGCGTAAGAGGTGTGATCCGTGTATCCCCACACCTCCAGCTTGTCCGGGTCGCTGGAAGGCGCCTCAAAGTAGGAATAATGGGTGCTGTTAACCCACTGACCGCGAAATTCCAGGTGCTCGAGTCGTTCATCCAGCTTGATGAGCGAGCTGGCCTGAACAGAAGCCCCCAGCCACAGCAGGGAACAAGATACCAGTATAAATACGGCGGAATGTCTTTTTCTGATCCCCATGAATTTCTCCCTAGAAATAAGTGGTCATCTGGAAAAACAGGTTCCAGTCGTTGGTCAGGCCGGAGTCACTGTCCCTCTTGTAGGATCGAAGGTTCTTGTCGAAATTTTTCTGCAGAGTGGCCATCCAGAAGACCGTTGGCGTGATTTCGCCGCCCACATTCAGATCAAAATTGCCAGATCCTTCTCCACTCAACTTTTCGGAAATAAAGCGGGTGTAGGTGGGCCAGAACGAGACAAAGGCGCCCCGCCACCAGTCGTCCCCTGCCAGGTAAATCAACAGGGGCGAGAAACCTATGCCCAGCCCGTTGTAGTTCTTGAATCGTTTGTCCCAGCTGTTGACCAGGTTGACCGGCAGGTACAGGGACCATTTCCCGCCCAGTCCAAAGGCGGGCAATGCGCCGATGGCCAGGACATTCTGACCGTCCGTTCCCTTGAGCCCACCGGCAACCTGAAGGTCGATCTGGGTGCCCCAGCCCCGGTACCCCCATTCTCGCTCATCATCCATGTCAAACAGGTGGAACCAGCGGGCCCGGCCATTGGTCAGGTCGTTGTCGCGCCCCTCGACCTTGTCGCCGGAATGAAAGCCGTATCCAAATTCGGCAAGCACCATGTCGTTATCGCTCAGGCCGATGTTGGCCACGGCGCGCATTTCCCACATGGATTCACTGTTGGTATAATCCGTGTACTTAATGCCACCGCCCGCGTAGGTATAGATCTTGATCGGATTGGACTGATCTATTCGTTCTTCGGCCGCCATCACGCCACCGGCAGTGGACCACAGGAGGGTGACGGCCATCGCCACCGCCAACCATTGTATTTTCTTCATTTTTTTCATTTCCCCGTCACCAGATCTTGTAGAGTTTAAACATTACCCCCGGGATAAACTCCAGGCGGTCGTCTTTGTTGCGCACCAGCTGAATGTCCGGCTGGATGTTCAGCCAGTCTGTTGGTTTGAATTTCCAGAACGCTTCCACGCCGTACTGGTCATTGAACCCGTCTGTCCTCTTGAACCCGGCCGGGCTGCCGTACATCAAGGCCACGGAAAGCTGCTGGCGGGCAAACCCAAAAGGCCGGTTCCAGGCCAGACCGACAAAACCTCCGTTGCGCAGGGGTAGTTCTTCATCCCGGTCTTCCACGGCAACACCCTCGCCGCCGTCCCTGAAGGTATAACGGCCAAAGGCCGCATACTCGGCCTGCGGGCCGAATTCATGGGTAAAACTGAAGAGCAGTCCCGACTCCCTGGCCAGATGCTCCGTACTGTCGATGATGTAGGGCATGAAGGTGATATTGGTCTCCCCGTCCCCACGGTCGGGGTTATAGCCCATCTCCAGTGCCCACATGAACCTGCCCTTTTTCAGCGACTTGAAATCAAAAAGTTTTTCGTGGGCCTGCGCATCGATCGCACCAGCCTGGACGAACCAGTCACCCGGCTGGTAGCGCAGGTTGATCCCCAGGCCGACATTCTCGAAATACCGCCCGGCCTGGTCACCGGCGATGAGACTGCTCATGAAACTGCTTCGATCATCGCCATAATACTTGCTCATGGCATACAGTTCCCCGGGATAGAGCTTACCCAGCTGAGTGGTCAGCCGTGCCTGGAAAAACTCCTGCCACCAAGCGAACAGGCCGAGAAGACCTTCCGGATCCGGCGCGTCACCGTCATTGAAACCCCACAGCAGCCCAGCCCTTTCCGCCGCCTCGGAAGAGGAATGTCCGTCAATATTCTGGTTGAACAACGCCCACCAGATCAACCCGCCGTCACCCAGGAAGCTGTTTTGCTTCCCATGGTAAAGCTGCTGCAAGCCGATGAAGTCGATCTCATAGTTGGACTGTGCCTCGCCTGAACGGGTTGCTTTCTGAAATTGAGGCGCTGTGTTCAGGTCATAGAAGCTGCCATCTTCCACCTCGGCAGGATCGGAGATCGTGTAAAATGGATGATCGCCGGACTGCTCCGTATTGCCTGCAAAGGCTGGTGAGCCGAATGGTACCAGGGTAAATATTAAGAAGACCAGACACGCCAGGATTGGAGTCATTCCCCGCGGTTCGGTAATTACATTCATTACTCCTCCTCTGTAGATTCCAGTTGTCCAGCCGTGGGCAGGTGCAATACGCAGAAATCGCAACGATCACATCCACCAGGTCAGCAGTTCAAACGTGCAGAAAATTCACCTTCAAAACTTTTAATATATATTATTTCATCATATTCCCTGGAGTTTGTTACTGTTACGTACCTTGCCGCTCCTTCCCTTTTGCCCGTTCCTGTGTCTGCACGCAGTGCAATGATTTTACACCATAATTAGGTGATGGTGAGCCGCAAAGTTTCCGGATTTTCGGTATCATTTTTCAGGATGGTGGAACATATCCCGTTTATGGAACTCTGGAATGGGAATACATATTTTTCCGCCCGGAATTGCCACTGTTTGTCGAAACATCCTGGTCAATGTTGCTGTCATTTTTGAGTTACCTGAAAGGTGTTCCTGTCACCGATTGTTTCATTGCAGAGAACTTGTCCGCGTCTGTACAGCCGGAGCAGGCAAATCAGCAGAAAAACCGTCAATGGCACACCTGCTGCAACCAGGACAACCGGATAGCTGCCGACTACGCCTGTATATCCCCGGAAACCTGTCACCACCGCTGCCAGGCTCGCAGTCAGCGCAAGGCTGTACAGGGAAAGGCGCAGTTCCCAGAAAAAGGGTTTACAAGAAAAACTTTTTCTCCGTACTCCACCGGTTTGTCCTGGAATATCGAGCACATAGAAGTAGAGCAGATGGATAATCAGCAGGTTGATGCCGATCACGGCCAGACCGTCGGTGAAAAAATGGCTGGTGTTCATGGAACGGCATGCGGCCATAAGGAGAGAGAAAACAAGGGTGGCCGCTGCTACGCCCGCACCGAGTCGGGGTCTTGGTCTTCCCGGAGCAAAGGCCAGGATATAGGCCAGGACAAAGAATATGGTCACGGTGGCAGTATGTCCGGAGGGAAAGGCCGGTCGGAAATATCCTTCAAGCAGGTTGTAGGGACCGGGCTCGAACCAGTAGGTGAAAGGAATGTCGTGGTGACGGACATAATAGGGCCTAGCCCTGCCCACGGTCCATTTCAGGCCGTGGACAATGCAGACTGCTGTGACGGTACCGCTCAATACGAGGAATCCCAGTTCCGGACGCAATCTTCTGAGCTGTTGCGTGGACAGAGGTGACCAGGACAGCAGGTACAGCAGCAAGCCGGCTATCATGAACAATTTTGCCGGATCAGCACCTCCGGGCAAGCCACCGGAAAACATGGAAAAATCCATGAACTTGGACAGCCAGAGGATCTCGTTACTAATGGCGAGCCATTTTTCAAGGGACGAGCCGGCCATTGTACCCCCTGCAGTAAAAAACTTGAAGTTTTCTGACCACATAGGGTCCCCGCTTTCCGGTAACAAACTGCCCGGTCTCCGCGCACCAGTCGAACAGGCTGCGGTACCGGTTGAAATCTGCGTCAAAACGATTGTCATCTATGTAGAGACCATCCCATCCTTTGAGTGAACCCGGGCTGTGCCAGAGGCGGTACTGATCCACCTGTTCCCTGAGGGTGACCAGCACTGTTTCCGGTTCCAGGAAGACGCCCAACTGGCCAAGGGTATAAAAACGATCGCTGAAGAGAAACGTTCGGGCGGGTCGGGGCAGTTTGTTCCTGACTGCGGAGATTCCGTCTGCGGCCTCCTGCCAACCGAACAGTTCATTAGTCAGGTCTTTTTCGTCCGGATAGTGTACAGGAAGTTCAGGGTGAATGGAAATTCCTGCAGGCAACGTTGTCCATTGCAGTACCTGTTTGTACACCATCCTGCCCAGGGGGAAGAAAAGGGCCAGGTAGACCAGGGCGGACATGATGAACCCGGTGATGGCAGCGACCCAGGCCGCCACTCGCCAGATTTTTGAAGAGGGTGAATCCTGCTGTATTGCCCGGCACAGGACCACCGAGACCAGCAAAGCTCCGGACCACCAGCCAGGGGCGACCCAGTGGGGCAATACCTGGTTGAACATGCCGGCGCCGTAAAAAAAGAGGAAGACAGGGGCGCTGGTCCAGAACAGATAGGCGTCTTTTTCATTTTTCCATCGAAGGAGCGTGAGAAGAAAGACCACAAGAAGCAGCAGGAAAATAAACGGGCTCCAGACCGCGGCCTGCACGCCGAGGATCTCGAAAACCCGGTCAAGATTGAAATGCTCGCCGCCGCCGCGGCTGAACTGGAACCGATATGATATCCAGTCGTGACGCATGTTCCAGAGGATGTTCGGCACAAAGAGCAGAAGGCCGACGAAAAGGGCAAGCCAAGGCTGCGGTCGCAGCAGCCAGTGCCGGTAGTTGTCGCTGGCAAGCAGGTAGCCGAACAGGCACAGGGGGAGCAGCATCGCGTGGTATTTACTGAGCAGGGCCAGGCCGAAACAGGCCCCGGTAACCAGCCACCAGGTCCACCCTTTCCCATGCAGAGCTTTCCAGAAAAACAACAGGGTCAGGCACCAGAACAGGTTCAGGGTGGCGTCGGGCAGCAGGGCAACCATGAGCAGATGCTCATAGGGCATGAGCAGGAGCAGCAGGACCGCGCCAAGCGCTATCCGCTCGTCGTCATAGAGTTCAAGTGCCAGGCGGCGCAAAACGAGCAGGCTGAGTACCGAGCAGAGGATCGGAACCAGGCGTGCAGCCAGGGCCTCGTCGGCAACAAGGCTGCCTATCCTGGCAGTGAGTGCGACCAGGGGTGGGTGGTCCAGGTAGCCCCAGGCAAGATGACGACCGAACAGTACATAGTGGGCCTCATCCACGCCAGGCTCACAGAATCCGGCAAGAAGCAGCCTGATCCCCGTGATTACGGCGAGAACGAGGAAAAAGGTGACCACCGGACGGCGGTCCCGTTCACGAAGCCTGGTCATATGCCGTTGCGTGTTTCCGGGAACACCCTGCCTGAAACCACCATTGGACCATCTCTGCAAACCTAACGGGCCACTCGCGCCACCGGCCGGGAAGAACACCATGATCCTGTGCCCGTTTCGGCGGCGCAGTGACCTGTTACATGGATCCGGCCATATCGGCAACTCCGGGTTCCGCTCCTTCCGGCAGCTGGAGGTATTTTCCAGTTGTCAGGAGAAATAGGTACTTGATATATGATATGAAGACGTTGCGTGTACATGGATAACCGGTCGAAAAGACAGGATTACAGGCAGGAAAACGGGATTGACGTGACAGATTTTTATTATTATGAATTATATGACGGCCTTGCAAAAAGTCTCCGGCTCCGTCATTCCTGCGCAGACAGGAGATACGCGACCAGCGGGAGACCATGATCCAGAACTATCTGAATACCGCTTTCTCCAGAATGATAAGAAATGAAAAATCAGGTTTTTTTAGAACCCTATGAACCCATCATAAAGCATTATATAAAAATGTTTGATTTGCTAAAGTCCGTTACTGTTACGTACCTCCCATGCAACAGGGCGTGGCCATGACAAGATCCCGGATCGGGAAAAAAGAAGACCTTTCAACCCGCAGGATCCAGGATCAGCTTGAACGGATTTTAGTCAGTGATCGGTTCAGAGGCTCTGCCAGGCAGAAGAAATTCCTCCGTTTTATTGTGGAACAGACTCTGGCCGGCAGGGGAGCCCGGCTCAAAGGATATACTGTCGGCGTTGAAGTCTTTGACAGGAAGGAAAACTTCGACCCCCAGCTTGATCCCATCGTTCGGGTGGAGGCGGGAAGGTTGCGCCGTAAACTCGAGTATTATTACCTGACCGCCGGGAGTGATGATTCAATCCTGATAACAATTCCCAAGGGCGGCTATGTGCCGAGCTTCCGAGCTGTTCACAATGGTTTTCCCGGGTCAGACCTGCAAGACTCGCGACAACACTACCGCGGGAAAACCACCCGGCCCTCGGTGGCGGTCATGCCCTTTTCCAACCTGGGCGGTGACCAGAAGCAGGACTATTTTGTCACCGGCCTGACCGAAGAACTGGTTGTTGAACTTTCCCGTTACCAGGAATTTAAAATTATTGCATCACAGTCGACCATGCGCTACCGGAACCAAACCTTTGATCCGGGCCAGGTTGGCAGGGCATAGCCGTCAGGCTAAGGAAAGGATGCGGAAAGGTTGCTGTAATTATGATGATATTACAACGAGTTGCGATAGACATGCGGATTCGTCGCCCCCAGCCTCATAATGGTACCCTTTGTA
>JAJRVA010000150.1 GCA_024277485.1 Deltaproteobacteria bacterium
GCGTTGTTTGTTAAGTCGGTTATACCGGCGCTGCAGCATGGGAATAACGACGAGCTCAAAGGGGTATATGCTTATGCTCAGCAGGGCCAGCAACGGACTTAAGCTGAACATGAAAGCTAAAAAGACAAGAAAGGTGAGGATGCTGGTTACCGGGATGGCCAGCGCTCCGCCAAGAAAGAAACCAATGGCATTGAGCTCGGCGGTCATGGCCGAGATGACGGTGCCGGGCTGCATCTTCCGGTAAAACTGCAGGGGAAGCTGCAGGATATGGTGGTAGAGTTCGTTGCGCATCGTCACCAGGATCTTCTGGCCGATAATGGTCTGCAGGGTATTGATGATGTACTTGAAGACGCCGGCCAGTGTTACCGCGCCGATATAGAGGCCGCAGTACAGAAAGAGGAGCTGTTCATCCTTGAGGTGGATTGCCTCGTTGATGATCCTTTTCTGCATCTCCAGTTGGAAAACCTTGAAAAAAAGGCTTGCCAGGATAAGGAGCAGCAACAGAAACTGCAGGGGGCGATGCCGCCTGAGAATCCAGTAAAATAAAGGGCGCTGGGTTATACGCACGAATACCTCCGGGTGTTCAGAAATGCTGAACGTGTGAAAAGGTGTATCGTGCCCGGCTGTTCAATGCAATGTTTTTTTCCAGAATATACCTGGTCATGAAAATTTTCAACAAAGTGTAAATAAAGGTGCTTTCAGCCCGCATGTTCTTTGTTGCCTTCCACGGCCTTGCGGACCGAGGCCAGGAGTTTGTTCAGCGATATCGGTTTGTGCAGATAGTCTTTTATGCCGAGAGCAAGGGCTTTTTCTTCACTGATACTTTCGCTGTACCCTGTGCAGAGGATCACGGGTATTTCAGGGCGCAGCTTTATCGCCCTGACAGCCAGTTCTTCTCCCGTCATAAAGGGCATGGTCTGGTCTGTAACAATAAGGTTCCATCTGTCAGGCTCCTGCCGGAAGGCCTCCCATGCCTCGCGCCCATCAGTATAGTCAAAGACCCTGTATCCCGCCCCTGCAAAGATGGCCCTCAGCAGATCCCTGATAGCCTCCTCATCGTCAACCACCATGATCTGTTCATTTCCTGCAACAATACTTTCCTGGACAGGAGGCGTGGCACTCGCGGGGTACTTTTCTTTTGCTATCGGGAGGTAAATGTAAAATGTCGTCCCGACACCGGGTTGACTCGTAACAGATATTCCTCCTTTCATCCCGGTGACAATGTCATACACGACGGCAAGCCCCAGGCCGGTGCCGCATCCCTGCTCTTTGGTGGTAAAAAAAGGGTCAAAAATGTCGGCAAGAGTTGCCTCGTCCATGCCGCAGCCCGTATCACTGACTTCGATCTGAACGTAGTTTCCTTCATCCAGGTCCAGTTCCGGGTAGTTTTCCGGGTTGACGATAACCTCATGCATGGCAACGGTCAGCAGGCCCCCGGTATCCTGCATGGCCTGGTAGGCATTGGTGCACAGGTTCATGACAAGCTGGTGAATCCTGGTGGGGTCGGTCAGCACCGGCGCTGTGGAGGAAATATCCTGTACAATTTCAATGGTTGACGGAATGGAGGACCGTATCAGCTTGAGAGCCTCCTTGACCACCAGGCTGATCTGGAGGACGGCCTCCTCGCTGGTCTCTTTTCTGGAAAAGGTCAATATCTGCCTGACAAGTCCCTTGGCTCTTTCCGAGGCTTTTCTTACCTGGTGCAGGTCTCTGGCTAATTCGGAGTCGTCGCTGACCTTCATCTGGGCCAGCTCCGTGTAGCCGATAATGGCGGACAGGATGTTGTTGAAGTCGTGGGCAATTCCACCGGCCAGGGTGCCTATTCCTTCCATTTTCTGGGCTTGCCGCAACTCGCTTTCCATCCTTTTCCTGCGGGTGATGTCAACCAGGACCGACTGAATATATTTTTTCCCGTTGGCCTCAAAAGAACTGATATTGACAAGTGCATCCCGCAGTCTGCCGTCTGCTCTCTGTATCGTCCACTCAAAGCTCTGGGACTCTCCCTGCAGGGCCTTTTTGATCAGTTGCTTCGCTTGCACGCTGGAGTCGGATCCGTCAGGCTGCAGCAAGGGGGTGAGGTGTTCAGGCGGGAACCCTGTCAACTCCTCCCTGGTGCACCTGAAGAGCTCCAGGGCCTTCAGGTTGCAGTCCACGCAGATGCCGTCAGCGTCGCGGATTATGATTGCGTCGTTGGCCGACTCGAACAGGGCCCGGTAGCGGTTTTCGGTTTCCCGGAGCAGTTGTTCGGTTTTTTTCCGGTCGGTAATATCAATACCCACACTGAGCATTTCAACGAACTCGCCCTTCTCGTCAACTATTGCATTGTTGCTCCACTGGATCCAGACGCGCCGGCCATCCCGGCAGATATTTTCATTTTCATTGAGGGTGTATTTTTCCGGGGTTGTCAAAATGGCATCAATCATGGCCGTCAGGTCCCGGCCGGTTGATTCCTTCTCCGCCACAATAGTCCCGACAACGTTTTTGCCGACAATTTCTTCCCGCCGGAAGCCGAAAAGGTCTTCGCCGAAATCATTGATGAAAATGACCCTGCCCTCCTTGTCCCAGCAAAGAATAACCGAATTTGCGTGCTGGACGAGGCTGCGGTATTTTATTTCGCTTTTGTGCAGCTGTGCGATTTTGCCGGCAAGGGTTTGCTGCATCTGGTCAAAAGCCCGGGCAAGGGTTCCGATTTCATCATTCCCCGACACGTCGATCCGTTTCAGGCTGCCTTCGGCAAAATCCCTCGTTGCCCTGGTCAGCCTGGAAACCGGCTGCAGAATCTTGGTGATAAAGTAGAGCAGGGCCAGGCCCATGATGACCATGGCGCCGCCCATGATCATGATCAACTGGCTGCGGAGTTGGGTAAAGGCGGCAAGAGTGTTCTGCACGGGAACCGACCAGCAGAGTATCCACTGCCATGCGGGAAACCGGGCAAAGAATACCCACTGCTGCTTGCCTGCCGGATCCCGAAGGAGGATTCTGCCGTGATCCGTGTCAAGCCGGTCAATGGACAGGTAGGAGGCAAGCGACCTGTTGCCCCTTGGCAGGGAAGGGTGCAGGACAATGCTTCCCGACTCATCCACAATGAACGGGAAAACATCCCCGTCAAGGCCGGCAAGATAGTTTTGCCGGAGTTCTTCAAGTGCGGAGTTCTTTACAGCGCCGATATGTACCTTTCGGGCCAGTGACGTTTGGAGCGGATTATTTTTTTTCTCGAGTTCCTTGCGAAGAATTTCAAGCTGTTTCTCGTACACTGTGTTCTGCGACGAGTCAATAATTGACCGGACCCGGGTATTGACCAGTGTCAGAACGAGCAGGGACGTTACCAGGAACAGGCCCAGTACAAGCATGGTTACCTTGGAGGTGAGATTCAATCTCAAAGATTTCTCCCTGGTTGGAAAGACGACGTTATCGCAGAAGTGCAGACAAAATACTGTTCGTCTTGAGTATACGGCCGCATGAAGGGGAAAATCAAGGGATTTGTGCGTTAATATGCCATATAGGAAAGGGATTTCAGGATCAGGGCAAAGCCCATGGCAAACATGCCGGTCAGGCCCATGCCGCAGGAAAATCCGGCCAACAGGACAGGCGCGTACTGCCGCCACATGGAGCCGTAGCGCTTGTAAAAATAATACCGGCCCAAAATGGCCCCGGCCACTTCCAGGATAATACCGTGCGGGGTCGACTGTCCCAGGCCCCGGACAACACCATAGATGAGCAGGACCGGCAGGCCGAACATGCTGAGGACCATGTACATCACGAGACCCAGGCCCAGCCCGGAAAACACGTAGTTTGCATTCAGGGCCTGGAAAAACAGGGAGTTGCCCTCAAGGGTCGAGGTCTGCATCAGCAGGGTGTTGAGGGCCTGCAGGTGCCACAGTTCCTGGGCGTAAGGGTAGGAACTTGACGGTATGGGTGCCAGGCGCCAGATGAACTGTGAAAAGAGCAGGCTGGAGATCATGACCACCGGAAAGACGATGAATTCCGCCTTGATGATGCCGCGGAAGGATGTGCCGGTCAGCTCCACCTCCCGAAAGCCCACCGTGGCCTCGCCATAGTTGTGGATGGGAATGGGGGCGTACCAGATTTCAATACCCTGGTAGCCGAAATATTTTGCCCCGGCAATGAAACTTGCCTCCCGGACCATGGGCAGGCTGACAAACTGGCCGGCTATACCTTCCATCCGCGCGGTAATATATGAAATTACAGGGGTATAGATAAAACCGTAGCCCAGAAAAAATATCCAGGGAAAGTTGGGGACCAGCCAGACACAGAGCCCGACATAGGAAAGGGTTGAAAAGAAATAGATAGCGATGGAGATCCAGAAATTGATATCGCCCCTGCCTGCCGGAGGGGTGAAGAGATCCCTGAAGCTGCCGCGGTTTTTGCTGCTGTTTTTAAATGACCAGACAACCGTCCAGATGCCGATGAGACCGATGGCCAGCCCCAGGCCGATACCGAAGCTCATGTAAAAGTCAAAGTTGTTGGCAAAGACCGTGTCAACGGTGCCCATTCCCTGGTGCCAGCGCTGGAGTATACCCTGTTTCCAGAGAATCGGGTTGAGGACCACGGTAATGATAAGCCCGATAAGACCGCCGATGACCGCCCAGAAGGGCAGAACCATGCCGATGAACACCAGGCCGAGGTCAAGCTGGATACCCGTCGCAACGGCAGGCAGGGCCTCTTCGGTATGGCGGGTCAGCTCGATCCAGGGAATGGGAATAAGGCGGATCGGTTCCGTGAAAATGAGGCCGGAAACCACCGGCAGGAGAACGTAAATAGCGCCAAAGGCAAGCCCTATGACACCGCCGATCGAGAAGACACGCCATTTCCAGCCCTTGTCCTTTTCATCAGCAGATTCCGCCAGGGCCATGGTTCCAAGCGCGCCGACCGGGGCCATGGGGAAAGGCAGGCGTTCCACGTCAGAGGTGATCCGGTACAGGGCATAGCCCAGTCCGAAACGGTCAATACGCTGGATGATCTGGGAGCCGACAAGGAGAAGGATGGGAATCAGCCAGTCTCGATGGAAAAAAGTGCGCTCCGCCAGGGATGCTGAATCAGGGCCCGGTGCGATCCAGGATGGAATAAATTCCGTCAGGCCAAGCATCTTGGCAGCGTCCGACTGGACCAGGTACTGGCTCCAGAGCAGTCCCTGAAAGGGTGAGGCCAGGGCCGCCCCGGCCATGTAGTACAGGATGAAGATTTCCTGCTGCTTGAGGTTGGTGTGGGCCCGCTTGGCGATCTCGGCAAAAAGGATAATTGTGACCCAGCGAGCCGCAGGGCCGATACCTGAACCGATGACCAGCTGCAGGTACATGGATCCGGGCATCATCAGGAAACCGATGAAGACGGCCCCGATAACGGTTTTCCAGTCAAACCCCTCTTCAAAATGATCCGGTGGCTTGAGGAGGTCCCGGTATTCTTTCAGTTCCTTGTCGTCGTACATGTCAGGTGCCAGGGGTCAGGTATCAGGTGTCAGGATACAATGCGTTTCAAGTTTTGCCAGAGATCCGGCCGTTATGGATATATGTTGAATACACTCATTCACATGATGGCGCTGCTTTCCTTCGGCGATATTTGCCGGTACGGAAACAGCCGCCCGTCTCAGTTGGGAAATCAAGCTGTACATCTCCTGTTTGGGAAACCCCTGCGCCGTCAGTTGATAGCACTCAACAGCGATGTTCTTATAGCTTTGAATCATATCATTCTGCCTCCTGATACCTGACCCCTGGCACCTGATACCTGACACCTGGTTACCCCGGTAATACCTGGTAGCTGCCGTAGGTGAACAGGCCGATAAGGGCCCAGGTGCCTCCCATGAACAGGTCTCCGATGATCAGGCCGATAAAAAAGAGCCGCAGCCTCTTGAACAGTACCACACCGCCGTAGCGCATGCAGATGGTATTGCAGAGCCAGCCGATGAAAAAGCTGAACCAGAGGATCCGCATGGCGGAGCTGTAGGCGGTAAGATATCCGATGGGATGGATCGGCCACCAGTAAAAACGGTGGTAGCAGACAACCAGAAGCAGCATGACCAGGGCGCCGGCTGCTGAAAATATTTTGACCCAGTGCCCGGCTTCAACCCCTGTTTCATTCAGGCGGGCAATATTTTCGTACATGTTGAGGGTGGTGCGGGTAGCCCATTCCAGCTGCAGTTCGCGGATTCCATACTTGTAGCAGAGGGTCAGCATGGCCAGGAAGGAGACGGTTACGGCCGTTATCAGCGTCGCTCCCAGGCCGAAGAGGAGAAGACGGCGGGACCGGATCGTGTGGTGGACCTGTCTGGCGTGCAGCAGGGAAGGCATGAGTGATTCGCGGAGATCAACAAAGAGAACTTTCTGGGCCACGGCAGCAATGAGGAGGCCGATATGGGAAAACAGGCCCGGTCCGAAGAGAATTATGAGACCGTCAATGGGGGCAGCGGTGAGGGTGAAATAGCCGATACCGCCCTGGCAGATGACCCTGGAGGCGACCAGGGTGATCATGAAAAAGGCGCAGACCAGGAGGAAAGCCGCCTGCAGGCTCATGCCGAAGAAGACCGCCCACAGCATGATTGCCGCCATGCCTGCCACCGCGATCCAGAAGGAGAGACGGACACTGAACCACTCTGTCTGTACATCAACAGGGCCGCGGCGCAGGGACTGCAGGAAGACATCTTTCAGGTGATGGCGGGCCAGCCAGATCAGAAAGAGAAAAAAGACGCCATACGCCCCGATCATCTGTGTTTCTTCCGGTCTGGCCAGGGTGGGTCCGAAGGTAACGCCCAGTGATGAGGCTGGGATATTGTAGCCCATGACACCTAAAAGCCCGAAAAGCAGGCCGCCGGCCAGAAAAAAGAACCAGAAGGAAAAGGAGATCTGGCGGGCGGTCAAAAAGGCGAAGCCGATGAAAAGGGGATAGATGTATATCTTCAGTTTGATGAAGCCCGAAAGCATGCCGTACTTGGGAAAATATGGTCCGGCTAAAACCAGGTTCGGTATATGCGGAACAGACGGGGAGTAGAAGTTGAGCCCGTTCATGGTATGGAGAACAACCGGTATGGAAAGGCCCCAGAGCAGGTAGGGATTGAGCAGGAAACGGCCAAGTGTTTTTTGCCCGTAATGTTCTTCCAGAATTCTGGGCACCGAGAGCAGTGGGAAGTTCATCCGTTCATTGTGAATCCACTGCCGGCTCATCAGGTTGATGAGCGCGATCATGACCGTATAGCAGAGACCGATGAACAGGCCCCAGGACAGGAGAGGAAGGACCCAGAAGTGCCAGGGAATACTGGTCACCAGTTCAAGCCAGCCCATCTGCCGGCCGTTGATGAGCCCGTTATACAGTCCTTCAACTGCGCCTTCCCCGGGATACAGCCATCCGGGCAGCATGGGCTGCAGGGTCTCCTGCCAGTTGTTTTCCGCGGTGGCAAACTGGAAGGGGGCGGTAAGGTTGATGAAAAACGTCCGGGTCAACCCGGTGTAGGCAATACCGGAGCCGATGACCATCTGGATCCAGATGACCAGCAGCTCGCTGCCGGTTATGATCTTTGACCGGGGCATTATCTTGCCGAGCAGCCCGGCCATGAGTGTTGTTACCAGGAGGACATAAAAAGGAGCAAGGGGAAAATGTCCTCCGCCCAGAGGAGTGGCCTGGTGGTAGATATTGTTTACCGGGGTCAGGGCGCAGATGATCCCTGCCAGGAGAATACCGGCAAGGACCGCTCGTGCCCTGATGGGCTGATGTGTCTCCTGGGAGGTCACGGGATTTCTTCCGGCAGTATGGTTTTCGGTTCAGGCAGCAGTCCGGCATACATCCTGTGCCCCTCATCGTCAAGGGAGCGCCAGACCAGGAGCTGTTTACGCAGCGCGTTGAGGAACGTCTTGTTGACCCGCTGCCAGAGCGTTACTTCACCGGCTCTCCGGTTCATGATAACCCGTATTTCCAGGAAATCCTTTCCTTCCCTGGCCGGGCAGAAACGGATATCCACCCACTGCATTATACCGAAGTCAAAGGGCGCCAGCCAGACCTTGGCCCGGAGATGGACACACTGCCCGGCCATGGGAAGGGTTTTTCCCTGTTCATTGTTGACCTTGATCACCTCGATGGGGCCGGTTGAAAAAATGCCGTGCGACACGTCCTGGTGGCCCTTGAAGTAGCTGTACAGGAAACCGCTGATCGAGATGTTTTCGTGATAGCGCATGAGAAAGGGCAGGGTGATGTCCATGCTTTCCCCTGCCAGGTCAGGCATGGACCAGGACTTGTTCACGTCTGGAATGGCGATGTTTGATGCGACTTTGGACGGGTAAATAACCGATAACAGGACAACCGCCATGATAAGGATCATTGCCGCCACCCCGGCCGTGGATGAGTAGTTGACAGTGATGCCGCTCCACAGTTTTGTGCCGGCCAGAAGTCCGGCGCTGCTCTGGGCGAGGACATAGCCTAAAACGACGGAGAGAATGGCAAATGCCAGCGCCTCTGCGATAAAGAGAAAACTGACATGGGTCGGGGCAAGGCCGACCGAGGTGTAGACGGCAATCTCCCGCTTGCGCTCATAGACGGAACTGATCATAGTGTTGAGCACGATGAGGATGGAGATAAGCAGCGGGATAATGATATTGGGCATGCCGGAATAACTCATGGTTTCACTGGCATTGTACAGAAACACGCCTTGGGGTTCGCCGCTGAAAAGCGCCAGGTTGAACCGGTCGGTGAGGGACTCGACCTCCTCAATGGAGGCGTGGTCCCTGCCGCCCGGTTTGAGCGCGACACCTTTCAGTATACCGCCCAGCTCAATAAGGGTTGCGGCCGGAATGATGATAACCTGGTCCGGCGGGAGATGGCGGTAGCGGCCCTGAAAATTCCGGACATCCTCCCCGGACTCCAGGGCTTCCTTTTCCACTTCACTGATCTCCAGCATTGATTCACTGGGAAAGATGGCCGGGGTGATGATTTCACCGTCAAGGTCAGGGCTCTGCTGGAGGAGTTTTTCCGAAAAAATACCGATGATTTTCAGCTGCATGCCCCAGAGGTCAAGGTAGTTCTGTTCAGGTTTATCGGGATCAATGTCAAGCCGTGCAGCTAACTTTGACGGAAGAATGACAGCCTGGTCTTCTCCCGGCTTAAACCAGCGTCCGCGCAGAAGAATGCGGTCAAGACCGCTGATTACAGGCTCGCTGGCCGAAAGTCCGGTAATGCCCTGCAGGGTAATGGACTGGCCATGAAACCCGGCTTCAATACGCATGGCCCTGACCGGTTCATCCGCTTCCAGCCAGACACGGGGAGCAACTTCGGCCGTACCGCTGAAAAGAGTGTTGAACACGGTCAGCGATTCAACCGGCAGGTCACCCCAGCCGATGTTTTTCAGCAGCAGACCCCGGTACGGCGCGGTATCGGCAAAGAGGAGCCTGTTCTGGCGGTTCATGGATTTGACAGTGGTGAAACTCATGATTGTGAACGTGAGGATGATGAGAGTAAGGCAGGTCAGGGCGGTGCGGAGCCGCCGTCTCCGAAGATTGGAGACGCCAAGGAAAAAAGCGGCGACAAAAGCCTTCCAGCTGCTCAGTTCAGCCGGTCGTTTATGGGACGTCTGCCGCTGCAGGAGCGTCATTTCATCTTCAAAACGCAGGATTATGATCATGGTTACCAGAAAGGAAAGACCGATGATGAAAAACGCCAGGATCACGACGGTCGGGCTGTAGGCAAGCTCAAAGGCCGGGTGGACCTGGGAGATGATCATGATGAGAAGCAGGAGGATCCCGGTAAAGCCCGCAATACGCTTGTATATCGAGACAAAGCCGAACAGGAGGCGTTCCAGGCAGAAGGCAAACGGGACAAACAGGGCAATATAAAAGAGGACGCCGAAAAGAACATCTTTCTGGGTTTTTTCAACATGTTCGTAGACCCGGCTTGCCAGGGCCCATGCCCAACTGGACTCTTCGGAGAAAACATCATAGGAAAAGTTTTTCAGGGCATCTTCAGCCTTCTGCAGCGCCTGTTCTCCTTCGATGAGGAGGGCCTTGATCCGGTCGTTGTGAATACCGTGTTCCTCGAGGTTGTCAATGCGGGGCCTGAGCAGGGCCCACATGTCCCGGGCTGCCCGGTACCTGGTGTTGAAGAGGGAAGGGTACTGTGAAATATCGTATCCTGTTCCCTGGGGATTTTCCGCGTTGCCGTTGGTCAGGATGAGTTTTTTCTTGAGCACCGAATCAGACAGGGTGAGCTTGAGACGGGTTTCAGGTTCAAGGTAAATGGAGGCTATGGTTGATTTCCGGGTATCGATCCGGCTGTACCAGTAGCGGACCGGCGGGGCCTCCCTGCGGCCGTCGATGAGCTGCAGTTTTGTCATGTACCTGAAACTGCGTGGTTCCAGCAGGTTGAAAATTGTTGTCTGCCGGCACTGGAACATGATCAGGTCCGTTTTCATGGAGGTGCGCTGCATCTTTACCCGGTAGGCGGGTTTGCCGGTCAGTTTTTTGTCAATGGCCCAGTCTACGGAGCCGTCATCATTGAAACGGTATCCCTCGAGAATAATTTTGTCCTGCACATGTTTCTTGTCCGCGACTCCTTTGAGCAGAAACCGCCCCTGCCGGTCGGTCTTGATGTAATATCGGCTCAGACCCTGGAAGGCCAGAATAGTGGTGTCGGGAGCAGGATGCTCGGCAAAAAGTTCTCCCTGCAGCAGGAGGCTGGTCTTCCCTGCCACTGTTGAAAACCCGTTGCGCATGTATCCCAGTTCCAGCTTTTCAGCCGTATCGATGCCTGCGATCAGCTGCAGGGCCATGTCCCATTGTCTGGCGGCAAAGTCCCAGTCAATGCGTTCCAGGGTATCAAACGGGGTGGACCAGTGCCGGCGGATGTCGCCGGTGGTCGCCAGGGTGAAACCGGGCAGGGCGGCCAGGCAGCTGACTTCTCCGCCGAGAGCGGGCCTGTCCGGCAGCAGATCCTCCCAGGGACGCAGCCGGTTCGGCCGCAGGGTCGATAC
>JAJRVA010000151.1 GCA_024277485.1 Deltaproteobacteria bacterium
CCGGCAATGAACCGGATGACTATGGTATGATGCGTGAGGTGCTGGACCGGAGACTGCAAAGAGGAGTGCGGGAGGATAACCTGCCGGACCTGCTGCTTCTTGACGGCGGCAAGGGGCAGCTTAACCTTGCCCTTGATGTGTTGAAAAAATACTCCCTGGAGGAGAAGATAGATCTTGTTGCCATTGCCAAGGAAAAACAGGATAAAGGTGAGAAGCTCTTCCGGCCGGGAATAAAAAACCCGTTCATCCTTCCCCGTCACTCCCCGGTTCTGCTTTTCTGCATGCGGATCAGGGATGAGGCGCACCGGTTCGGCATTACGCATCATCGCACATTACGCCGCAAAAAAACCCTTTCCTCCGGCCTTGACTCTCTGCAGGGTGTGGGGGAGAAACGAAAAAAACTCCTGCTCAAAACCTTTGGCAGCCTGAAACGGCTTAAACAGGCTTCCCGGGACCAACTGCGACAGGTCCCCGGTATCGGGGAACGACTGGCAGGGTCAATATACACCCAGCTGCATACTGGTGATGAAACCTGACGATACAACCATGGCCCGCCTGAAACCGGGCTGTATCTGCATGGGCATTAAACTGGTCCGTATCCTTGAGGCCATTGATGAAGGCGCGGCCACCTATGACGAGATTGCCCGGAAAACCGGGATTGGTCAAGGCGACTGTAAAGGAAAGCGGTGTGGCAAAAAAATTGAGGAACTTTTGCAGGGGGGTGAAGGGGGAAGGTGGAAGTCTGAAGGTCGAAGGTGAGACTTGTCATGTAACTTATGGATACCATGCTCAATATTATACGAACAGTTACCGGGCCATACGAGGTCAACACCTACATTGTCTCATGTCCGGAAACAGGGGAAGGGTGTATCATCGATCCGGGTGGTGATGCGGAAAAAATCATACAACTGGTCAGGAAGCACAGTCTCACGATCAGATATATTCTCAATACCCATGGCCATGGTGACCATGTCCAGGCCAACAGGGAGTTGAAAGCAGCTTTCAATGTTCCGGTCTGCATGCACACGGACGATGTCAACTTCTTCGCCAGGCCGGACATACAAAAAATTTCCCGCAGGGAACTGGGCCTTGTCTCGCCGGGAGAGGCTGACGTCAGGCTCAATGACAATGACCTGCTCAAGGTGGGCAACTGTGAGATTCGTGTTCTGCATACCCCGGGCCATTCCCCCGGCTCTGCCTGTTTCCTTGTCCATGGCAACCTCTTTACCGGCGATACGCTTTTTGTAGGCGACGTGGGAAGGAGCGACCTGGCCGGGGGGTCCTTTGACACCCTGCTGCAGTCCATCAAGGATAAAATACTCGTGCTGCCCGCCAGCACCACTGTCTGGCCCGGCCACAATTACGGCGAAACCCCATCTTCAACCCTGGCCCGGGAGATGCGGGAGAATCCCTATATTACCGATTTTATCCTTGCGGAAGAGTAGTACAGCCTCGTCTTACTTTACCGAGAGATACTTCCTGAGCCGCGAGACACCGGTCTTGCCGATCCCGGAAAACTCCCCGATCTGGTCAAGGCTGGTGTAGTTCCCGTTGCGTTTTCGGTGATTCACTATCTGCCGGGCAGCAGTCCTGTTGATCCCGGGAACACGCATCAGGGTCTTTGCGTCCGTGGTATTGATGTTGACCGGGTACTCCAAGGGCTTGTCAAGAGGTGTTTTTATTGTGACCGTTACGGGCCCGGAAAATGCTTCCGGCACGGCAATGGTTTCAAGCAGCGCTGCAGACACGAAGAATGTCAGGATCACCGTCGGCGTCAAGAGAACCTTTGCCGGCAGAGCTAATCGCCTTTCATGCTCCATGCTCAACCTCTTTCATTCTGTCGTTGAAGCCGGGCTCTCTGAACCCGGATCTTTACACCTGGAGAAATACCCGTAAAAAGGGCATGTGCCTGCTGTTCGTCCGGAAAGAAGAACGGCAGCAGATAACCCATACCGGAAACCTGAAAACCGGATCCCGGGGATCCGGTTTTCCATTGCCATCACATTCAGGCGTGGCAGCTGTTCTCTTTTCCGACTCCACATTTGCCGCAGGTATTGATACCCAGCAGATGATAGGGCGGACACCAGCCGATCAGGCCGGTGGCAAGGGGTATAATCCCCAACAGGGCCCATGGCGTCTGCGGGCCGACAACGGTCAGAGACAGGATACCGATACCGGCAACTATCCGGATAACTCTTTCAATGTTTCCTATATTTTTCTTCATGACGGACCTCCATGTTTATCGTATGAGCTACACTGATACCCTGAAATCCGGGTTACAGTATTCTTCTGCAGAAGAATATAAACATGAAAGTCAAAAGAGTAAGGTCACCCTAACTTTACAGACCTGTCAGCTCTCTTTTTCTCCGCCCCGACAACCCATTCGATTTCAACCTCAAGCTTTTTCTTGGACTTTCGCCTGCCGTCCTCTCTTTCCGCTTTAATTTCAAGCTCGACCACGGCCGGCATCTTGAGCTTGACCCGCTTGTTGCCCTGCTTGAGGACCACCTTCTGCTGCTCAACCTTGTCGGCCAGCTCACGCAGAAAGGCGGCCACGCTTTTGATGTCTCTTTTTTCCTCGCTCTTGAACAGTAGTGTTTCTCTTCCCATGATGACCTCCTGTTGCGTAAAGGTTCTATCCCACATATTTCAGGCTTTTTCCAGCCACCTCGGCAACATCGCCGGACAGGCCGTCCATGGCCATGATCCGTTCCAGTTCCCTCCGCATGAGCGCCTGGCGCTCCTCATCGTAGCGCTTCCAGGTGGTCAGCGGGGTCAGGAGCCGGGCCGCGATCTGCGGGTTCATCCCATCCAGGCGCATGACATACTCTGACAGAAACGTATATCCCTGGCCGGTCCTGTCATGAAAACGGACACTGTTGGCCTGGCAGAACGCCCCGATCAGGGCCCGGACCTTGTTGGGATTCTTCAGGATAAAGGCCGGGTGCCCGGTCAGCTTCTTCACCCTTTCCAGGGTTCCCTGGAGGGGACAGAGCGCCTGCAGGGTGAGCCACTTGTCCACCACCAGGGGATCATCCTGCCAGAGTCCGTAAAAATCAGCCAGCAGTTCATCACCGGCAGCCCGGTCGCTGTTGACGACCGCCTTCAGGGCAGCGATCCTGTCTGTCATATTGTCCGCCCCGTGGTACTGCGTTACGGCAAGATCAAGGGCATCGCCGGCTGGTCTGCCGTCCCGGCCCGGGGCAAGCAGATAGTCAAGACAGGTATTTTTCAGGCTCCGGCGCCCCGTATCTCCGGCTGAATACCGGTACGATCCGGCAAGAATATTTTCACGATATATTTCAAGAAATTCCAGGTACAGCCTGGCGCTCAGTTCCCTGCGGAAAAACTGGAGCACCGTGTAGATCGCGTCCGGATCCACCACCTCCATCTGCTGGCCGACCCAGTTCTCCATGGGAAGGGCCAAGGCCAGGGCGGTAAAGGCCGGATCAGCCTTCCGGTCGACAAGGACCTGCCTGAACGAGGCAACAAATATTTCCGGAACCTGCAGGGTCCCACCCTGCCTGCAGACTGCAATCTGCTCAAGAATGTACTTGAGACCCAACTGCTGTCCGGCGTCCCAGCGGCAGAAAAGATCAGAATCATGGGCCATCAGGAAGGCCAGCTCCTGGTCGTTTCTTTCCAGCTCCACCTTGACCGGCGCGGAAAAATTTCTCAGAAATGACAGGACCGGCTGCTCGGAAACCCCGCTGAAAACAAACTGCTCCTCCCGCTTCCGCAGACGCAGAACGCCCGCCGGTTCCATCCTGCCTGCCCCGTACTTCAGGGCAAGCGTCATGTCATGGCCCTGCCCGTCAAGCAGACCCACCGCAACCGGCATCAGCATGGGCTTTTTTTCTTTTTCATCCTGGCCCGGAGTCGGAGGGCAGGACTGGCGAATTGCAAGCCGGTACTCGGACGTTTCAGGGTCATACCCTGCATCCACCTTGAGAACCGGCGTGCCGGCCTGGCTGTACCAGAGTTTAAAGCCGTCCAGCCTGACTTCATTGGCCTCCAGCATGGCTGCCACAAAATCATCACAGGTCACGGCCTGGCCGTCATGCCTTTTGAAATACAGGGCAAGACCTTTCCGGAACGCCTCCCGGCCAAGAAAGGTGTGCAGCATGCGGATGACCTCGGCCCCCTTGTCATACACGGTCAGGGTATAAAAATTGTTGATCTCCATGTAGGATTCCGGCCGAACCGGATGAGCCATGGGACCGGCATCTTCCCGGAACTGGTAGTTGCGCATGACCTGTACGTCGTGAATCCGCTTGACCGGGCGGGAGGTCATGTCCGAGGAGAACTCCTGGTCCCGGAACACGGTCAGCCCTTCCTTGAGGCTCAGCTGGAACCAGTCGCGGCAGGTCACCCGGTTGCCGGTCCAGTTATGGAAGTACTCGTGCGCGATAACGCCTTCAATGCCTTCGTAGTCCGCATCGGTCGCCGTCTCGGGCCTGGCCAGCACATACTTGGAGTTGAAGATATTGAGGCCCTTGTTTTCCATGGCGCCCATGTTGAAATCGTCAACCGCCACGATCATGTACACATCCAGGTCATATTCCAGGCCGAAGGTCTCCTCGTCCCAGCGCATGGCCTTTTTCAGCGACGCCATGGCATGGTCACATTTTTCGCGGTTGCGTGGCTCCACATAGATATGCAGGTCTACCTCCCTGCCCGACCGGGTCGTAAAGGTATCCTCCACCCTGACCAGGTTACCGGCAACCAGCGCGAACAGGTAGCATGGTTTCCTGAATGGATCGTGCCAGACCGCGTAATGGCGACCATCATCCATTTTCCCCTTCTCTACCAGGTTGCCGTTGGCAAGCAGGACCGGGTACCTGTCAGGATCACCAATAAGAGTTGTTTTAAATTCCGCCATCACATCGGGCCGGTCCGGATAACAGGTGATTCTCCGGAACCCTTCGGCCTCGCACTGGGTACAGAAGTTGCCGCTTGAGAGATACAGCCCCTCCAGTGCCGTATTGTCCCGCGGGTTGATGGTACTTGACACCTCAAGCCTGAACTCCGGCTGAACCTCTTCAATGCGCAATTCCTTTCCATCATACGAAAAACTGTCCCTGTCCAGGACAGTGGAGTCGAGCTGAATTGAATGAATGTGCAGTTTTTCAGCCTGCAGCACCAGCGGTAGATTCACACCGGCATCAGGATTGCGATGATAATCGACCCTGGAAAATACCCTGGTGGCAGTTTCATCAAGCTCAAAACAGAGGTCTACCATTGTCACATGATAGGGTGGTGGTGTATAATCATGTAGATAGATTGTTGAAGGCCGGTTCTTGTTCATACATGTTCCCCTAATAAGATTTCGCCCGCAACTGCCGTGAATATGCGAGGTGACACAGAATAAACAGTTCCAGTGGAAAAAACCACTGCCATGAGGCGATAATGGAGAAAAAACTCCTGGTAGCCATTGACGGCTCCGTGTACAGCTCAAACAGTATTGACTACCTTATCCGACTGTTTAAAGATGACAAAAACATGTCCCTGCACCTGTTCTCCGTTGTCTCGGAATCCGGCAGCGGCCAGAACTGGATGTACGAGGTTGACTCTTTGCGGCAGCATACCCCGGCCGCAGAGCAGAGGATAAACACGGCGGAAAGATATCTCAGGGACGCCAGATCGCGCCTGGTTCGCAACGGGTTCAATGAGGAGCGCGTTACCTTTTCCGCAGAGATCACCTCGGCGCAGATAGTTGCGGCAATTCATCATGAAGCAAACAGGGGCATATATGATGCCCTTGTCATCGGCCGGCGGGGCATCGGCAGGGTGGGTGAAATGTTTTTCGGCAGCGTTTCCGCCTTCCTGGTTGAAAAATGCCATGAACTGCCTCTCTGGATAATTGACGGCGAAATCACCTCCAGCCGTTTCCTGCTGGCTGTCCATGCCATGCCGAAATCCCTCATGGCAGCCGACCACCTGGGATATATCGTCCAGACATGTCCGGAGGCGGAGGTGCTGCTCTACCACTCCAAAATCCTCTTCCGCAGGGAACCTGAAATCCCCCGGGAAAAATTTCACCGCCAGTGGGGCACGGAGTGGTGTGAGAAGTATCTGGATCCGGA
>JAJRVA010000152.1 GCA_024277485.1 Deltaproteobacteria bacterium
ACCGTGGAGGCTGAAGAGTTGTATGTAGAGACCGTTTTTGTTGTTCTGCATTGTATCCGGGACGGAAGCAGGGCGACTTTCTGCCGCAACGCATTCTTTCAGTATTCTAATATATTGATTTCGATTGTCAAATAATAGACCGATGCAGAGAGGCCGGAGTTCACCCGGAACGTTCCATATCAGGGAAAAAACATCACAACTGTTGTTTCGGCTGTCGGGTTCTGGTAGTCTCTAACCAGGTGAATACAATAATTCGTGCAAACGTAACGGAGCACCGGCTTGAGCACCCCTCCCCTCATCTTCGGCGAAGTTCTCTTTGACTGTTTTCCGGACGGCCGGGAAGTTCCAGGTGGAGCGCCATTCAACGTTGCCTGGTACCTGCAGGCATTCGGCATGCGTCCGCTTCTGGTCAGCAGGATCGGGGATGACCCGCGGGGACAGCTCATCATGAAAAAAATGCGGGAATGGTCCATGGACACATCCTGCATGCAGATCGATTCCGCATACCCCACCGGCACGGTCCGGATCAAACTGAACAACGGGGAACCCCGCTTTGCCATCCTCCCCAACCAGGCCTACGACGATATTGCCCCTCCCGTGCAGGCAAGCAGGGACAGGGTTGCTTTCCTCTACCATGGTTCGCTGGCCCTCAGAAGCGATGTCAACCGTTTCACCCTTGCCGGCCTGAAACGGGACTGTGCAGGCCCGGTTTTTGTTGACGTCAACCTGAGAAAACCCTGGTGGAGCAGGAAAACCATCCTCCCTCTCCTCGAGGATGCCACCTGGCTGAAACTGAACGAGGATGAACTCAACGCGCTGTTTCCCGGTGAGGGCAGCCTGGAAAATCGATGCCGGGAAATTCGCGATCACTCCGGCCTGGATACCATTTTTGTTACCCGGGGGGAACGGGGCGCCGTGGCGCTGACCCGGGACAACCGCTTCCACTCCATTGAACCCCGGCAGGACATCACCATCGTGGACACGGTCGGCGCCGGTGATGCCTTTTCCTCGGTTCTCCTGTTCGGACTCCTGCATGGATGGCCCCCGGACATTCTTCTGGAGCGGGCCCAGGATTTTGCCTCCGCGGTTGTCGGCAGGCGGGGAGCCATTAGCCAGGACATGAAATTTTATCAAACCTTCCGCAAAAAGTGGCATCTGCAATGACGTTTTCAAAAATCAACAGCCCCATTGAGAGGTTAAAGACCTATCTCCGGGAAAACCCTGCTGAATCCCGGCTGTTCCTGGACGCCCTCTGCTGCCGCGAACAACCGCTTATTCTGCGCACGGAGATCCAGGACATCTTTCAGCGGACACTTGAAAAAAACAGGTCGTCGCACCTTGCGTCCAGCCCGTTCAAAACCATTGTCCAATGGTGCCAGGAGGCAATCGTTCATGGCGACCTGACCTGTTTTGCCCTGAGAAAAAGGGCGGCCCGGTGGGAATATATACGCATTGATATGAAAACCCTTGACCTGGAAAAGATCTCTGCGCGGCAGTTTCTCTCTTTCAAGGAGCAACTCGCCTCCGGCAACACTGCCGACCCTTTCCCCCTGGAAATCGATTTTGCCCCTTTTTCCCGGGAATTTTTTAAACTCCAGGAAGAAAAATCAATCGGCCGGGGGCTCGAATTTCTCAACCGGCGGTTGTCGAGTGAACTCTTTGCCGAGCTGGAACGGGGCGACAACCGTCTGCTCCGATTCCTCAAGGTTCACCGGTACCGGGACAAGCAGCTCATGCTCAACCAGGAGGTTGAAGACACCAGGCAGCTCCGCAATGCCTTGCGGGAAGCCCTGCGTTTTCTGCGCAGCCGGAAGGATGAAGCAGAATGGAAGGACCTGGAACCGGACCTGCAGGATCTCGGTTTTGAACCCGGATGGGGACGCCGCATTTCCAGGATCAGGGAAACCATGCTCAACCTGCTTGACATCCTGGAGGCGCCTTCGCCCGGGACCCTGGAAATCTTTCTCAGCCGCATCCCCATGATATTTTCCATGGCAATACTCTCGCCACATGGGTATTTCGGCCAGGAAAATGTCCTGGGGCGCCCCGATACCGGTGGCCAGGTCGTGTATATCCTCGACCAGGTCCGGGCCCTGGAACAGGAAATGCGGGCCATACTCCATGAACAGGGACTGGGGGGAATCTCGCCCCGCATCGTGGTCCTGACCCGGCTTATTCCGGAATCAGAAGGCACCACCTGCCACCAGCGCCTCGAAGATATATCCCGGACCAGCAACTGCTCTATCCTGCGGGTTCCCTTCCGCTCAAGGGACGGTGAGGTTATCCCCCACTGGATATCCCGTTTTGAAATATGGCCCTACCTGGAGCGTTTTGCCGAAGACGCGGGCAGGGAGCTCCTGGCTGAACTTGGCGGCAGGCCGGACCTGGTCGTCGGCAACTACTCGGACGGCAACCTGGTCGCAAGCATCATGGCGCATAAACTGGGAGTGACCCAGTGCAACATAGCCCACGCCCTGGAAAAGGCAAAATACCTCTACTCCGACCTGTACTGGCAGGAAAATGAACCCAAATACCATTTCTCCTGCCAGTTTACAGCTGATCTCATTTCAATGAACGCTGCTGATTTCATCATCACCAGCACCTACCAGGAGATAGCCGGAACAGAGGACAACCCCGGGCAGTATGAGAGTTACATGAGTTTCACCATGCCCAACCTCTATCGTGTCATCCACGGCATTGACGTCTATGACCCAAAATTCAATATAGTGTCGCCCGGCGCCGACCCGGAAATATACTTTCCGGCCCAAGATACGGAGCGGCGGTTTACCCGGCTGCACGAAGAAATAGACGACCTTGTCTTCGGCGGCCTGAGGCACGATGAAAGCCGCGGCGTCCTTGCGGAACGTTCCAGGCCGCTTATTCTGACCATGGCCCGGCTTGACCGGATAAAAAGCCTCACCGGCCTGGTCCGTCTTTTCGGGGCGAACCGGGAACTGCGCGACCGGGCAAACCTGCTCGTCATCGGCGGTCACATCAATCCGGATCACTCAAATGACGCCGAAGAGGTTGATCAGATTCGTCTGATGCATGCCCTGTTTGAAGAGTACGATCTGGAACAGAATGTCCGCTGGCTCGGCCTGCACTTAAACAAGGAGGTCTCGGGCGAGATCTACCGCTATGTTGCCGATTTGCGCGGGATTTTTGTGCAGCCCGCCCTTTTCGAGGCTTTCGGCCTGACCGTCATCGAAGCCATGGTATCGGGCCTGCCGACCTTTGCGACCTGCTTTGGCGGTCCCATGGAAATTATCAGACATTCCGTCTCGGGGTTCCATATCGACCCGAACAACGAGGAGGACACCTCCCGGATGCTGGTTGATTTTTTCAAACGCTGTGAAAAGGACCCGGACTACTGGCACAGAATAGCCCGGCGCGGCCTTGCGAGGGTCAAGGAAAAGTACACCTGGAAACTCTACGCCCAGCGCATGATGACCTTTGCCCGTATTTACGGGTTCTGGCGCTATGTTTCCGACCTGGAACGCATGGAGACCAGGCGCTACATGGAAATGTTCTACAGCCTGCAGTACAGACCTCTGGCCCGGGCCATGGAAGACGACTCTGCCGGCGGAAACTGAGCTTTGTTCTGTTTCGGGACACACAACGCGACATGAGCAGCGGAGGATCGGCCGGCAATCAGAGAACAATCAGTCTTCTTCTATCCGTTTCCTGCACCACCTGATCTGGCGCTGCCTGATCTCCTCCATATCCAGATGATAAATGTCTTTGGGAAAGAGAAACTCGGCAACCCCGGTGTCAAAGATACGCTTGATCTCATACTCCTCGTGCGACACGTCCCGCTGATAGATATAGTTGAGATAGGATCTGTTGGTGTGGATAATGAACTCCACCCGCATCCCTCCCAGCCGGGCAAAAAACTTGAGCATCGACGTCTTCGCCGAACTGCCGGTTGCAGTGCCTGCATACCTGCCGCCGGTCAGGGTATCGGAGATGTCCTCCAGGGTCATGAATGACCTGGCCTGTACCGCACTCCTGGTCAGGTGCTTCATAAACTTCTTGGCATCACCAATAGAATTGAGTACCGCCATCAGGCCGAGCTCGTCATCCACAGCCACGGCAGGGTCTTTCTGGTTCTTGCGCAGCAGCTTCAGGACTTTGGCAGAGGGCGGCTTTTTGCGGATACTGACATAAATCGGCGTCTCCACGCCATCATCAGTGAACCCTCTCCTCTTAATCAGGGTCAGCTTTTCACCGGGCTTCAGAGCCAGTGATTCAGCCTCCTCTTCAGGGATGATCCTGGCGTCAGTGCATTTGAAATCTTCCTGATCATGGATGCTGTGCAGATAGCTTATTTCAAGATCGCCGATTTTCAGGCGGGGACTCCAGACATACTCATTCAAAAAATCAAGAAACTGGGAAAATCTGGCCTCAACACGAGTTTCCCGCTCCCGCTGGTCAATGGATCCTGCCAGGTTCATAAGCTGCAGCTTGCGTTTGGCCTCGAAACGTGCTTTTTGGTGAAACCGTTCGTTAAAGATGATCAGGAGCAGATCCACTGGATCTGTTGTGGTTTCAATCTCGTTGGTCATTTCGATGTGCGAGGCATACGGAGCAAGCACCCTGAAACGCAGGGAATTGATCACGTCGTCGGCTGTGCGTGCATACTCTTTCAGATACCTGCATATCTCACGATCACTTCCGTGAATACCAAACATGTTACCGAGAAGCAAATGTGCCCTTGCGGCACAACTCTTCCTCGCATCCGTCCTGTGAATCAGGTTAAACACTTCGTCAAAACTCCCGATACCCAGAAAATCAAAAATCTGGTTCCGGACCGCCCGATACTTGGTCTTGACAATGGGCCTGGCCGAGATACCCTTGACCCACTCCCTGGTTTCTCGTGAAAACGGGTGGCTCACCGGCGGCTGATCACCCACACCAAACGGGCCATCCTGAAGCATTGAAGTAAAAATGGATTTATCGCCAAGAACACTCATGAAAAAGTATGCACAGTTGTGTGAGTATCACTTCAGGCCGGGAAAAAAGTGCGGAATGCGCACGCCGTCCGGCAGTTTTTATTACGGTTGTCCATGCGTGAAGCCTCCACTCGGTTGCACATGGCCGGATAAAATCCATTCAGGCTCCACAGTGAAATGGAAAAACAAAAGCATCTCCACGCACCCTTTTTGTATAAAAAAATACTTGATTCAACAACTTTCTATACATATTGTAAAAAAAGAAGATTAGCAACAGATCCCTTTAACAAAAGTGGGTACCGTGAATAGAGAAATTATCGAACCTTTTCGGTCGGCATCGAAGTTTTTCTTCAAAAAATATAAAGAAAAGGGCGGGTCTCAGGGCCGGCTGGCCGAAGAATTCGGTGTAACCCAAACCTACCTCTCTTCGGTGATGAACGGTTCGCGCTCCGCTTCCTTTGAACTCTATAACCAGATTGCCAACAAGCTGTACGGTCCCCTGGACAAGTTCATAGCTGCGGGGCGGGACATCATGGAAGGACGTGATCCCCTTGAAGCGGACAGGAATGATGAGGAAGACAGCATAGAAAAACTGATGGCGCAGCTTACCTACTATGTCATGGACTATAAGCGGCTCCAGAAAGAACTTTCCAGGCAGAAAATCTTCTACGAATCAATTATTGAAAACCTGCAGTCAGGAGTGGTTGTGATGGACAAAGATGACCGGGTCATCTTTGCCAACAGACACATGGAAAAAATGTGCGGCATGAGGCCGGAGAATATCATCGGCACCACACCGTACAGTGCCGGCGACCATACCGCGTATCAGACAATGGGCTTCCCTGTCAGGGAATATAAAAAAGCCCGTGAACTTCTTGCCCCGATATTCTACGAAAAGGTTCCTGCCAGACATCCGGACAAAAGGGTTTTGTACCACAGCGGCTGGGTCATTCCCCTGATGAAGGATAATGCATTTAACGGCATGATATGCACGTTAAGGGACTCCAGCCCGGCCAGGACTGAGGAATAATCATGGCTTAACGCTTTGTCGCTCAACAAATTATTCAGGGCCTACTGAATGGAACGACAGATTAGGCAGCAACAATTGAACCGATCTCCTGTTGCAATACAATGGTAGGGATTCAGGGACAGGGGAGTACTCAGGTCCGGACGGGGACGGATACGAGCTCCAAAAATGCATGGCGGACCAGCCGTTAATATCTTGATCTCCGTCTTCTGGGTTTCTGACGGCGCTGTTCTGCCTGGTTTACCTTAATCTCACGTCCGCCAAGAAAACTTTTGTTTAAAGCCTTGATCGCCTTGTCAGCCTCTGAATTGTTCGGCATCTCGATAAACCCGAAACCTTTCGGCTGACCTGTAAATCTGTCTTTAATAAGATTGATTCCGGCTATTTCTCCAAACTCCGTAAACAATTCTCTCAATTCTTCTTCCCCCACACTATAGGGTAACTGTCCGACATATATATTCATTCACTCACTCCATGGTTGTACACTTTGTCTCATTTCTGCAGTCAGTCCCAATGGTCAGGAATGCTGAAGCCTGGAGAAAAAAAAGCCCTGCAGAAACTGCAGGGCCCTGTTGTCTAAATGGGTATCGTGCTTACAGCCTTTCAACATTCTGCGCTGACGGACCTTTCTGACCTTCAACGACCTCGAAGCTGACACGTTCTCCCTCTGCGAGAGTCTTGAAGCCACTTTGAGACTGGATTGCGGAATAATGGACAAAAACATCACCACCTTCATCCTGCTCAATAAAACCGAATCCTTTTGACTCATTAAACCATTTCACTTTACCTTCTGCCATTACAACTACTCCTAGTACTACCGGATCCATCAGGGAACCGCTTTTGATGTTTG
>JAJRVA010000153.1 GCA_024277485.1 Deltaproteobacteria bacterium
CCGTACCGTCACGGTTCAAAGAAAAAGGCAGAAACCTTTTTCATGGACGGTATGACCAGGGCCATCCACAACATGGCTGTTAACGGTCATCCTGCCTTTCCGGTCACCATCTACTATGCCTTCAAGCAGGCAGAAACAAGGGCAGGTTCCACATCCTCAACGGGCTGGGAAACCTTTCTGGAGGCGGTTAAGACTGCGGGCTTTGCCATCACCGGCACCTGGCCCATGCGAACAGAACTGAGCAATCGCATGGTAGGTTCCGGCACCAATGCCCTGGCCTCCTCCATCATCCTGGTCTGCCGCAAACGGCCCGGCGATGCCTCCACCATTTCCCGTAAACAATTTCTCCGGGAACTGGACGATACCCTGCCCGAGGCCCTGGAGGAGATAATCGGCGGCACAGAGGGGATTTCGCCCATTGCCCCGGTTGACCTGGCCCAGGCCGCCATCGGCCCGGGCATGGCCGTATTCTCCAGGTACGAGGCCGTGCTGGAGGCGGATGGCTCGTCCATGTCCGTGCATAACGCCCTTATCCTTATCAACAAGACTATTGACGAATACTTCAGCCAGGCAGAATCGGATATGGATTCTGATACCCGCTTCTGCGTGGACTGGTTCCTGCAGTACGGTTTTGCCGCAGGGCTCTTTGGTGAGGCCGATGTGCTGGCCCGGGCCAAGGGCACCACAGTGGACGGGGTGCAGCAGGCCGGGGTGGTGCAGTCCGGCTCTGGCAAGGTTCGCCTTCTGCGTCAGGATGAATACCCGCCAGACTGGGATCCCAAAACCGACAAGCGAGTTCCGGTCTGGGAGGCCTGCCATCATCTCTGCCGGGCCCTTGGCGAGAGTGAAACCATAGCAGGAACCCTGCTGGCCGCCATGCCGGAAAAGGGCGAGCCGGTCCGCCAACTTGCCTACCGCCTCTACACCCAATGCTAACGCAAGGGATGGGCAGAGGATGCCCGTAACTACAATCAGCTTATCACCTCCTGGCCTGCCATCCTGGAAGTATCACGAAAGGGTGTCCAAAAAGGCCAGCGGGCTTTACCTGGGTTTGAATGATGGAGAAACAAGCAAGAGAGATTACAGAAAGCTTTATCCATGGAAATGTGCAGGAAAAGTATGACGCTCTGCGCGAGCTCATTGCTCAGCGCAAGCATCATGCTGCATCCAAGGACAAACAGTTTCAGGTCGGTATTGACAGCCTGCTTGCAACTGCAGGAGATTCCTCTGTACCTGATTTAGATCGCTTGCTTGCGGTTGCAACCCTTGGCCGCCTGGCCTCAAGTATCAAACGATTACGCACTTCTATCTACAAAACTTTACAGTCAGCTCTTGCTGAAAACCTGCCTGATCCTTCCCTGTTGAATGAACCCGATGACCGCAGCTATATCGGCAATGCTTGTGAACAGATCCAACCGGAATGGGGTGTTGTATACTGTGCCCAGGCTGCAATCTATGAAGAAACCGGAGAGCAGTCACGGGTTGCCTTTCTCAAGGCTTTGCTGACTATGAAACCGGATCTTGCTTCTGCCCTTGCGGTGTTGAATGAGGCAGCGCTGTGCTTTGGTCCGGAAACAGAAGACCCCGGTACCAGCACTGCCCGACGTTTGAAAAGGATTACAGTATCTTTGAAAGTGGCTCTTGCAGAGACCATGGTTGAACCGGGTGAGGATCCTGGAAAACAGTTGGCTCTGATGTGTAAAAATATATTTATAAATGTTGCGGCCCCCAACAAAGAGGAATCGCTCTTTGAAGCAGCAGAGGGTGTTGCCACTGTTATCCACGAGATGGTGCGGTTACGTTTTTCTCTGGCCACAGAGGCCAGTCTATACTCTGCCCTGCAGGTGGTGAAATTTATGCTGTCTGTTCGTGTCTGGGAGGGATTTGCCGTAGAATCGCATCCTTTGCAAATGGTGGTTCAAGACATCTCAGAGGCCATGCTGATCCTTGCTAAACAGGGAATTGCTGATGAGTCCCTGGCCGATGTGCTTGCCATTGCATCCGGTCATAAAAAACGTGCGAAACGGAAAATGAAGCAACTGGCAAAGACGCCAGGCCTCCCGGCAAATGTAAAAAATTGGCTGGCCAGCGGGAAGGATGAGGTCCCTGTTGAATCTGCATCAGGTGAATCTCGTCAGCTCAGTGATGACAGTCGGCTTGCCGATCTGCTTGTTGATTCTTTACGGTTTCAGGCTCTGGAAAGTGTAGGCAGCGAACAGATTTTGCCAGAAATAGAAATGCTTGATCCCCGTCTTGGAGAAGGAATACGGCGGTTAATGCAGAGCGGCGTCGCTATCTGTGATGCAATCCAGAGCATGGCGCGGCGCAGAAGGCTGCGAGTTCGTGGAAATCCCGGCGATGAAGAAGAGTATGCTCCGATGGAGCATGAAGTCATCGGTGACAGTACAGGAATCCGTCGGGTGCGAATTATTCGACCGGTGGTGGAGCAGGAGCGGGAAGATGGTGTGGCCTTTGTTATCAGCAAGGGTGTGGTAGAGAAGAGTAAATAAAGGATATTGTAATGGATAAAAAAATAGCAAAACTCTTGTTGGATAATCTGCTTGCCCGGATTGTGGTTGATCCTGAAACCGGTCAAAAAACACTTGAAGGTGTTTTGACTCTCATGGAAGTTGAGGCCCTGGAAATGGCCTCTGCCTTACTTGCGGAAGCAGAATTTTTTGTAGACATGCCACTGGTAACGCCGGAACCAGAACCAAAGACAGATCTGTCATCGGAGCCTGAATCGAAACATGAACCAGAACAGGAGTTCGAACCTGAGCCAGTGGCAGAGCCGGAACCAGAACCGGAGCTGGAGCAGGAGCAGGCACAGGAACCCGAGCCCGCACCTGAAATAAAACTGAATTTGAAATCTCTACAGTATGACACTCCACAAAAGCCTGACACAAAAATGTGCCTGGACTTTGGGACAGCCATGTCCAAGGCCTTTGCCTCTGTGATTGAGGATGGTGAACTGGAAGATTGGATGTCACTGAAACTTGGCCATAGGGCAAGCGGTGGAACAAGTAAAGATATTTATCCCGTCCCTTCTTCTCTTTGGATCAGTAGTGACGGCAAAGTGTATATGGGAGAAAAGGCCATTGCACTTTCCCTGCAGGCTGATGACTCGGAAAAAAGAGAGCGTTTTGATTCTCTTAAAAAAGAACTGATTCTGGGGTTGAAAGAGTCAAGCCCTTTTCAGCAGCCAATGCGACCAACACTTAATCCGACAGATGTTCCTCTGTCAACAGGAGATGTTATCACGCTGTACCTTGGTTATTTAACAGATATGGCATGTGCGGAAATGGAAGAGGTTTATGGCTCATCCCGCTATGTGCTTCGCAATTTTGGTTTGCCGTCCTGGCCTGCGGAAAGACGGGCCTGGGGTGAAAAGCTGCTGAAAACAATGCTGGTGAAAGCGCAGATCGTGGCAGATACCTTTCATGGTCAGTGGACGGATGGTATTTCTGTTCGTGATGTCAAATCTGTTTTGGGTGAGATCGACCGGCTTGATGAACTACCTGAATATCTTGTTGGGCAGGGGATAACAGAGCCCCTGGCTGTGGGCAGTTCAAGGTTACGACAGGATGAGCCTTTCCGCGGCTTGGTCATGGTTGTCGACATTGGCGCCGGTACTTCTGATCTGGCATTATTTGTTGTAGTGGAGAACCCTGAACGTAATATTTTTAATGCTTTTCCTATCAAGGATTGTAACAAATCTCTTCCCATGGCCGGAGATAGACTTGATACAGCACTCCAGCAGATGATTATACTGAAATCCGGCATAACTAATCATGATCCTGATTTTCATTATACAATACAGCACCTGCGAATGCAGACGAGATCTTTGAAGGAAGATTTATTTCGGGAGGGGCGTTGTACGGTCAACCTTAAAAATGGAACCAGGATAGTTGTGGAACTGGATGATTTTCTGCGTCAGGATTCAATCAATCGTTTCAGGAAAAGTTTAACTGACATTTTTGAAGAAGTTCTTGCAAACATGAAAGATGGTGTTGCTAAACACTTTGGAAATGATGGGTTATCCGTCGTGTTGACCGGAGGTGGTGCGAGTCTTCCTATGGTGAAAGAACTTGCTAGTGGTACCCACTCGCGCAATGGTGTGCAGATTCGTAAAAAAGAAGTTTCAATGGTACCTGATGAGTACGAGGGCGATGCGGAACTTGCCATGGTCTACCCTCAATTAGCAGTTGCCATTGGAGGAACAATGCCCGTCATAATTGATGAAAAAGATGCTTTGGAAGATTTTGATATTCCCCGGGGACAGCCGGTTTTAGGCCGTGCCCCAATTACAGGAAACGGTTGATGGCTGGAATCGTTGCCTACTAGATTAAGGATTTAATATGAATATTAAACCATGGCGAGAAGTCGTTACACCCCATCAAAATGTACTTGAGGGGACCTTTCAGGAGTCTGAATTTGCTGCTGATTTGAATAAGGTTGCCAACGGGACTGCCAGCCGGGAATATCAGAATCCGGGCCTCTTTTTTGAGCGAACCTATATTACCGAAGGCATGAAACTCATGCTGGAGAGTGTGGCGAAACGGATGACCGGTTTGGGTGGAGATCCGGTAGTTCAGTTACAGACAGCGTTCGGAGGCGGAAAGACCCATGCCATGCTGGCAGTGTATCATATGGCCACTGGTGAGGAACCGGCTAATTCTCTGCCCGGCCTCTATTCAATCTTGTCAGGAATGAACATAACTGATCTGCCGCCTGCCCATGTGGCCATTCTGGATGGTAACAGCCTGAGTCCGTCTCAGCCGAGGGAAAAGGGTGGGTTTACCATCAATACCCTGTGGGGAGAAATGGCCTGGCAGCTTGGCGGAGAGGAAGGTTATTGCATGGTTGAGGGGGCGGACCAGGACGGCACCAGCCCGGGTAAAGAGATTCTGGCTGATCTTTTTACGAAGTTTGGCCCTGCTATTGTGTTGATGGATGAAACTGTTGCCTATATCCGACAACTTGCCGAGGATAAAACATATCCAGGCGGTACATTCGGCTCCAACCTTGCCTTTCTCCAGGCCTTGACCGAGGCGGCAGGCCATGTGAACAATGCCATGGTTATAGCCTCATTGCCGGAATCTGATCTTGAGGCAGGTGGAGAGCGGGGTAAGCAGGCACTCAGTCAGATTCAGCATCTTTTTCACAGGGTGGAGGCAATCTGGAAGCCGGTGAGTTCCGAGGAAGGGTTTGAGATTGTCAGACGTCGTATTTTTACGCCTTTAACTGATATAGAAGCGCGGGATGAAGTTTGCCAGGCTTATGCGGATATGTATATCCAGGCGGAGAATTACCCGGCAGAGACCAGGGAGACAGGGTATCTGGAGCGGTTAAAGTCTTCCTATCCGCTGCATCCAGAAGTTTTTGACCGGCTGTATGACGATTGGGCAACCATGGAAAATTTTCAGCGAACTCGGGGAGTTCTGCGGCTTATGGCTATGGTGGTGCATCGTCTCTGGGTTGACGGTAATAAAGATTTGATGATTATGCCGGGCTCGATACCACTGTATGATAACACCATCAAGAGTGAACTGGTCCGCTAGCTGCCCACAGGGTGGGATCCTGTCATGGAAAGAGATGTGGATGGTGTTCGCGCCATGACCAC
>JAJRVA010000154.1 GCA_024277485.1 Deltaproteobacteria bacterium
ATTTTGTTTTATTCTAATTCACCTTGAAATTATCTGCTATATACATAACCATATTTATTTTGAATGCAATAAAATTGTTTAATTATTTCGTTAAATGCTTAAGTTTAGGGGTCTTGTGATGAGAAAGAAACGAATTTACAGGGTGATAGTTGTTGTGTCGGCAGCTGTATTATTGGCAGGATCGGTCCCTTCCGGCAGGGCCGCTGAAAACAGCGGCAGGATGGAAAAGGCGGCGGAAGAGGTCCGGGAGGCTGCCGACGCAGTCGTTGAGGCGGCCAGGGACTCGTCGAAACAAGCCTGGGACAGGACAAAGGAAGAGTCCCGTGAATTTTATGAAAAGGCGAAAAGGGAATCCATGGAGGCCTGGAAGAAGGCAAAGGAAAAGTCAGGCGCAACCTGGGGCAAGGTGAAAGAGGAGTCCCGGGAAGCGCTGGACAAGGCTGCAAAAGAGTCGCAGGAGATACTGGAGAAGGCCTGGAGGGAGTCGCAGGAGGTCTTGGCAAAAGCCGCGGAAGAGTCGCAGAAGATACTGGAGAAGGCCCGGAAGGAGTCGCAGGAGGTCTTGGAAAAGGCGAGGAAGGAGTCCCGGGAGGCTTACGAGAAGACAAGGGAAAAAATACATGAGGCCACAGCCCCGGATGAGCCGGGCGAAAAACAGGGCCGGTAGAACAGCAGGGCAGGGCGTCCCCGGAATTCACGGAATTTGGACAGAGAACATACTGAAAGCCGGCAACTGAGTTTCATTTTGTGTGTTGTGGCGAAGTTGAAAACGATTGACACGCAAGCATATTTTCCGCAAAATTGCCAACTATGTTTACAACATTACAGGGACACTATGCAGAACTCAATCCGCAGGGGGAGATGAAGCAGAGGACCTTGGTGTTTCCGGCTTTTACATCATGGCCTTGACGGCTGTGTCCGCTATGGCGATAATTTTGGACGGCAGGGCGCCTAAGAGGATGATGAGCAGGACCAGAAAAACCCCGACAGCGGCCGTGAACCCGTCAACCTGCACATCCTGTTTTTCCTCCGGGTCCGTGGTGTAGGCCACCCGCACGACTGACAGGTAGTAGTAGATCGCGATGCCGGTATTGATGGCGGCGAGGATAACAAGGGTCAGGTAGGGGGTGCTCATGGCGCCTGCTTTCAGGGCGCCGGTGAGCAGCATGAATTTACCCATGAAGCCGACAAAGGGTGGAATTCCGGCCAGGGCAAACAGGCTTACTGCCAGGATAAAGGCCAGGACGGGCTGCCGTTTGTGCAGTCCTTTCAGGTCCTGGATTTCGAGATTTTCCCCTTCCCGGGAGACATTGCACAGGACCAGGAAACAGGCCAGGTTCATGATTACGTAACCGGAGATATAATAGATCGCGACTGCATACCCGGCTACATCCATGGTCAGCAGGCCCAGGAGAATGAAGCCGGCATGGGAGATGCCGGAGAAACCCAGCATCCGCTTGACGTCTTTCTGGACCAGGGCGCTCAGGTTGCCGTAAAACATGGACAGCAGGGCAAGAACCATGAGCAGGTAGATCAGGAACTGGGTCTCCCCGGTGGCCAGGGTCATGACCCGGATCAGGAGGGCCACGGCGCCGAGCTTGGGTACGGTGGCGATAAACCCGGTCGTTTCATTGGAAGCGCCCTGGTAGATATCCGGGACCCAGAAGTGGAGGGGAAAGATGGCCAGCTTGAAGAAAAATCCGGCTAACACCATGATGACGGCAAAGAGCGCCGCCGGCTGGGGAGCGTTCTGCAACCCTGAAATAATTTCACTTAAATAGGTGCTGCCGGTCAGGCCGAAAAGGTAGCTCATGCCAAAGAGCATGAAGCCGGTGGCCATGACCCCGAAAAGGATGTACTTGATTCCGGCCTCCATCTGTATCCGCAGGCCATCCCGGTCGCTGCGCATGGGCACCAGCAGGTAGAGCGCAAAGGAGGAGAGTTCAAGCGATACAAAGATGGCGACAAGCTCGACAGAGCTGACCAGCATAACCAGACCCAGTGCGCTCAGAAAGAGAAACATGTAGTATTCAGGGCGCACTGATTCCTCGATATCTTTCAGATCCTGCCCGAATATAAGGACAATGGTCAGGCCGAAGCAGATCATCAGCTTGAAGAGCTGTGAATAGGGATCAATTTCATAACTGCCGAAAAACAGGGTGGCCTGGCTGTTGAAGTTGACCAGGGACGCGACAATGGCAAGTACTCCAAAACATATCGCGGAGTTCTTCACCTGGGTGAATTCAAGCTTTGTGAACAGGGACAGGGCAAAAAAAGCAAGCGCTGCTGTCAGTAGTACCAGTTCCGGGAGAATAGCCATCTTGGTATTCCTTTCCTATGAATTACTCACACTCATTTTATTCTGTTACCGCAGTGTCATCAGGGCTGTCCCCTGCTGCTGCCAGGCATGAAACTGGTCAAGCAGGTGTACCACTGAAGTATCCATCAGGTTGATAAAGGGTTGAGGGTTGAGTCCTATCCAGAAGACAAAAACAAGAAACGGGGCCAGGGTGATGATCTCCCTGATTTCCAGGTCTTTCAGATAGGACTGGTCCGGGTTGTCGGTGCCGCCCCAGACAACTTTCTGCAGCATTCTCAGCATGTAGGCCGCGGCAAGAACCGCTCCCGGTATGGCGGCCAGGGCGAGTGTTATGTTGACCTCAAAGGTCCCGGCCAGGACCAGGAATTCACCGATGAATGAGTTGGTGCCGGGGAATCCGAAGGAGGACAGGGAGAAAAATGCCAGGAAGGTAACATACCAGGGCATGTATTTCCCCACCCCGGCAGCCATGCTCAGTTCGCGGCTGTGGGTCCGCTCGTAGATCATACCCACGCAGAGGAACAGGGCGCCGGTGGTCACGCCATGGTTGATCATCTGCATGATCGCCCCTTCGAGACCGCGGCTGTTGAAGATAAAGATTCCAAGGGTGACAAAGCCCATGTGCCCTACACTGGAGTAGGCAATCAACTTTTTCATATCGCTCTGGGCAAGAGCCGTGAACCCGCCGTAAATGATGCCTGCAATGGAAAGCCACAGGACATAGGGAGCTAATGTCACCGCAGCATCAGGCGTGATCGGCAGGCAGAACCGGAGAAAACCGTAGGTGCCCATTTTCAGCAGAATACTGGCCAGGATAACCGAGCCTGCCGTTGGCGCTTCAACATGGGCGGCCGGGAGCCAGGTGTGGAAGGGGAACATGGGGACCTTGATGGCAAATGCCAGGAAAAAGGCCAGGAAAACAAAGATCTGAAAGGTCAGCGAGTATTCCTGCCACATCATGTCCGGGATGAAAAAACTGCCGTTTTTCAGGTAGAGGGCGATAATGGCGACCAGCAGCAGGATGGAACCGACCAGGGTGTAGAGAAAAAACTTGATGGAAGCGTACACCTTGCGCGGTCCGCCCCAGATGGCAATCAGCATGTACATGGGAATAAGCATGAATTCCCAGAGAATGTAAAAGAGGACAAAGTCCAGGGCCATGAAGACGCCAAGCATCGATGTCTCCATGATCAGCAGGCAGATCATGAAGGGCGTTACCCTGGTTTTGATATACTTCCACGATGCGGTCACGCAAAGCGGCATGATCAGGGTTGTCAGCAGGACCAGCAGGATGGATATTCCATCCACACCAAGGATATAGTTGATATGGAACTGAGGTATCCAGGCATGGGCTTCCGCAAACTGATATTTTGGTGTTGACTGGTCAAAATTTGTCACCAGCGAAATGGAGAAGACGGCGGTTATGGACGTGATGGCCAGGGTCCACCAGCGGGCAAAGGATTCGCCTGAATGAAAGAGCAGAACCACTGCCCCGGCCAGCGGCAAAAATATCAGGAAACTCAGCAGGGGAAACCCCTCGTTTAATATCAGGCTATCCATTCCCTACAATTCCTTTATGAAAGTTGAAAGAGTACATAGGCGATGAGAAGCACCGCGGCAAACGAGGCGGCATAGTAAATGGTATATTGAACCTGGCCGCTCTGCAGTGTCCTGACCCGGCCGCCGACAGCTCGTACGCAGCGGGCAATGCCGTCTACAATACCGTCGATGGCATGCCAGTCAAACCAGCTCCAGAACTTTGAAACAGTCATCAGGGGACCAAGGCCGACGACCCTGTATGCCTCACCCCAGGCGGTGTCAAACCACTGCAGAGGATGTTTGGCGATCCACAGGAACCAGCAGCCGGCCTTGCGGTAAATCCAGTCCAGGTCCAGGCATATCCTGTCTTCCGGTACCAGGTATTTTTTCAGGAAGAAGAAGGCCAGGGTTGCAAAACCCAGGATCTGCAGGGTTTCAGCGATATGGTAGCCGCCGTATGGATGGTATTCGACCGGGTAGGGCAGCAGCCCGTAAAGCAGGGCCGGTACGCTGCCGACAATGATACACAGGGCGGCGCCGCCTGCCATGGCCATCTGCATGTTCCAGGGCGGGTCGCCGGCCTTTTCCCAGGTTTTTTCGCTGCAGTTGCTCTGGCCGAAAAAGAGGAAGTAGGGCAGCTTGAGACCGTTGTACATGAAGGTGCCTGTGGCGCCGAACATCAGCAGCCAGGCGGCCCAGTTCAGGTGGCTCTCAAAGGCGGCGCTGATGATCATGGGTTTGCTTACAAAGGCGGCAAAAAACGGCGCCGCGGAGATGGAAAGACAGCCGACAATGGTGAAAACCATGGTGGCCGGCATTTTTCTGTACAGGCCGCCCAGCTCGGTGAACTTGGTCTTGCCTGTCATGTAGAGAACGGAACCTGTGCCCATGAACAGGAGTCCCTTGTAGAGGATATGGGCCACCGCATGCGCCGCGGCGCCGTTGATGGCAAGCTCGGTGCCGATTCCGACGCCGGCAACCATGTAGCCCACCTGGCTCACTATGGACCAGGCAAGCAGTTTGCGGATATCATTTTCCATGACCGCGTAGATGACACCATACAGGGCCATGATGATGCCCAGCAGCACCAGGATGTCAAAGCCGGCAAATCCCCTGGCCAGGGTATAGACGGCGGTCTTGGTGGTAAAGGCGCACATGAAGACCGA
>JAJRVA010000155.1 GCA_024277485.1 Deltaproteobacteria bacterium
CAGGAAGTTGCCGAACTTGCCTCCGCGCTTCTTGAAGGGCGGATGACTACGGTGCTGGAAGTGGTAGACCGTCTTTATGCGTACGGGTTGGATTTGAAAAGGTTTACTAATGATCTGTTAGCCTGGTTCAGGGCGCTCGTGGTTTGCAGTGTCACCAGCCAGCCTGAAAAACTGCTTGATTTTCCTGGCAGTGAGATGGCAGAGCTTCGGGAGTGTGCAGAGAAATATCCCTCTCAAGGCATGGTGCTCATGTTTAATGTTCTGCTGGAGAATCTTGAGAAGGCAGGGTATTCTTCCAGGCCGCGATATGCACTCGAAATGGCCCTTATCAAAGCGGTCCAGACACGTGATGTTGTCCCAGTTTCCAGGCTCCTGGGACGGCTGGATGAGATCCTCAAAGGAGATTTTCATTCCGGTAAAGATGAAGATGCAGCTGATGCGGCAGGCATGGACACATCTGCTGTTTACATTTCGGAAAAAAAAAATCTCCTGAACGGAACCGGACATGAGGAGCATGTCTCCGGTCCTGACCAGGGAGAAAAGGAATCCGGCAGTAAGGAAAAGGACATACCTGCACCCGGCCCGAAAAGCCGGGATGCGTCAAGCAGCACACCTGCTGGAGAAGAGGCGGCTGGTCTGCCGCATACCCAGCCGGAACCGGAGCAGGTTGAAAAGACCTCAGAAGAAAAAAAAAACAACCGTACGGTGCGCCGGGACTGGAATGATTTTATCGGCTATGTCATGGAGAGAAAGCCGTGGATGGCTTCCGCACTGCAGATGGCCTCAGCCGTTCGTCTGGAGGAAGAAGAGCTTGTCATTGAATATGAGAATTCCACTCATTGCAGGCTGTTGAGAAACAGGGAGAATATTACCCTGCTTACCGAATTTGCTCTGGATTTTTTTCAACAGGATTTTCGGATCAGTTTTCTTGTGCCGGATACGAACGGGTGTCACGTCGACCCTGCATCCGGCAACAAGGTGAAGCAGGAACGTCAGGCCCTGGCAACTGACAACCTGGTCCTGACGGCTGTTGATATTTTTAACGGTGAAGTGGGTGATGTCCGCGTTGGCCCGCGCTTTCGCAAATCCATGAGCGACACCTTGCACACAGACGCAAAAAAACCGAACTGAAGAATGTTTTTCTGTTGACAGACTCTCAGCCTTCAGCTTGAGAGTCTGATAAACACATGGTTTGGCCTCCCATATGTTTCTTTCAGTACAACAGGTTAACGCAAGCAGGAACCTTGAGCACTTTATTATAAGGAAAGATCGTCATGGATATGGGCAATTTGATGAAACAGGCACAGCAGTTCCAGCAGAAATTAGCGGAAATTCAGCAGGAGCTTGGCAATAAGACCGTAACCGGGTCATCCGGCGGGGGGATGGTAACCACTACCGTTAACGGGAGGAGTGAGCTTATCGGGATCGCCATTGAAAGGGAAATTGTTAATCCGGATGATATTCAACTGCTCCAGGATCTTGTTGTTTCAGCAGTGAACGACGGCCTCGTGAAGGCCAAGCAGCTCAGCCAGGCAGAACTCGGTAAAATGACGGGTGGTTTGAATATGCCCGGTCTGTTCTAATCAGACGATGCAGGTCGTTCCTCCCGCCCTTGAGCGGCTTATTAACGATTTTGTCAAGCTTCCGGGTATTGGCCGCAAGACCGCTACCCGTCTTGCCCTCTATATTCTGCGCCGACCTGCATCAGAGGTAAAGAGCCTGGTCGAGGACCTTGCCTCTCTGCACGGCTCCATACAGCTGTGCAGCCGCTGTCACGCCTTTTCCGAGTCGGATCCCTGCCTGATATGCGGTGACACGCGGCGCAATGAAAAGCTTGTGTGCGTGGTGGAGGAGCCCGGCGACCTGCTCTCCGTCGAGAAAACAGGTGTGTATCGCGGCGTGTACCATATCCTGCATGGTGTCCTGTCTCCCATGGACGGGATAGGCCCGGCAGAGCTCAAAATCAGGGAGCTTTTTGAGCGGCTGTCCGGCCGGGAGGTTAAGGAGGTCCTGATCGCGACAAGCTCCACTGTTCCGGGTGAGGCGACAGCGTCCTATCTCATGGACCGCTTGAACAGGTATCCTGTCAGGGTCACCCGCCTTGCCTGCGGCATTCCCATGGGAATGGACATAAAATATGCTGATGAACATACCCTGGCCCGGGCCATTGAAAGTCGTCAGCAGGTTACCAGCTGAAACAGGGCCTGTGTTCCCATATTTTTTGACCTTATTTTCTTGACAGGGAGCGCGTTTGCTGGTATTTCTTTAAAGTTTTGCAATTACAGGAAAATCCTGTTTATATTGTGATTTCCCGGTTTTTGAAGGCGCGTAGCTCAGTGGGAGAGCGCTACCTTGACGCGGTAGAAGTCGGCGGTTCAATCCCGCCCGCGCCTACCATATACTATGAAAGGCTATGAGACAGGCGGCATTGCAGCCGGCCGCCGGCTCTTTAGCCTTTATTTTTTAAAAGCAGCAGGCACATGGGCCAGATAACGGTACAGATCCAGGATGGCGACGGGCAGACCTTTACACAGGGTGTGAGGGCAGGTGAAGCCCTGAAGGAACTTGTCTCCAATAAAATCAGGAAGCAGGCACTCGCGGTGCATGCCAATGGTGAACCGGTCGACCTGTCTGCTTCGCTTGAGAAAGACACTCTTCTCGAGCCTGTGATGATGAACTCTGAAGAAGGGGTAGAAATTCTGCGGCACAGCGCTGCACACATCATGGCACTTGCAGTACGGCAGCTCTTCGGCGATGAAGTAAAGGTTGCCATCGGTCCGGCCATAGAAAATGGCTTCTACTATGATTTTGATCGTACAGAGCCGTTTACGCCGGATGATTTTGAGAAAATTGAAAGCAAGGTAAAGGAAATCGTTGCGGCCCGGCTTCCCTTTGAGCGCAAAGAGATGAGTGTCGGTGATGCCATCGATTTTTTCAGTTCCCAGGGGGAAAAATACAAGGTTGAACTGTTACGCGAGATAGAGGCGGACACGGTCAGCCTCTATCAGCAGGGTGATTTTGTCGACCTCTGCCGTGGTCCCCACCTTCCTGACAGCTCATGGCTCAAGGCCTTTAAAATACTGCGGGTGGCCGGTTCCTACTGGCGTGGTGATGAGAAAAATCCCATGCTGCAGCGGTTATACGGCACGGCTTTTTTTGACCGGAAAGCGCTGAAA
>JAJRVA010000156.1 GCA_024277485.1 Deltaproteobacteria bacterium
CGTAAAAGAACAAGCTGAAAACGAACGATTTTCAAACCTGATTTTCTCCGGCAGGATTTGGCAAAATCGGGAGAATCAGAAAAACAGGGTCTGTGGAATGGGGTTTTTCTGCAGACTCGTTGACCGCGCCATTACCTTCGCGAAGCACCCCTCGCCATGCTATATTTATGTACACAACCATCTTCAACACATATAATAAAATGAATTTCATGAGACTCTCTCCATACAACTGTTAACCGGAACACACGGGAATAATACAATGTCTGTTTTTCAATACAACGCTCTTGATTTATATAACTGGCTGACCTCGAAAGAGGAGATTGTTGTCATAGATGTACGCAACACAAAGGAATTTGCAAAATTCAAGGTGGAAGGCCCCTACCCCTTCAGGATGATGAATATCCCCTATTTTGATTTCATGGAATTTGAAGAGGAAAGCCTGGCCAAACTTCCCCGGGGAAGCAGGATCCGGATCGTCTGCGCCAAGGAGGCTTCTGCAAAGTATGTTGCCGACATTGTCCACAAAAACGGTTTTGATGATGTGGGCTACCTCCAGGGTGGCATCAACACCTGGGGCAATCTGCTTGTCCCGCGACAGGTTGCAGCTGACGGGTGGGAACTGTACCAGTTTATCCGGCCCGGCAAGGGCTCGTGCAGTTACGGACTCCTGTTTAACGGGGAAATGATGCTCTTTGACCCGTCCCGTAACATGGACTTCTACCTGGCGTTCGCCGAAGAAAAAAACTGCCGCATCGTCAGGACATTCGAGACCCACCTGCAGGCAGACTACATAGCCGGAAGCCGAATCATTGCGGAAAAAACAGGGGCACTGTTTCTGGCCAACGAAAAGGACTTCTCCGGCTCCAAAATCACCTATACACCACTTGAGGATGGCGCTGTCTACCGCTTTTCTGCCAGCGGCCCGGCGGTGAAGGCCATGTTCACGCCCGGCCATACACCGGGGAGCACCTCTTTTCTCATCAATGACACCTTTCTTGTGAGCGGCGATACGGTGTTCATCAAGTCCGTTGGTCGTCCCGACCTGGGAGGCAAGGCCGAAAAATGGGCGGCAATGCTTTTTGATACCTTGAACAAGATGAAAAAACTTGACTCCGGCACCGTGGTCCTGCCGGCACATTTCATCGACTGGGACGAGGCGGACGACAACCTGGTCTTTGCCTGCAGCCTGAGCGATGCCATCAAACGCAACCAGGCCATCTATGACATTGAGACCACGGAAGAGTTCACTGCTTTCATCAGGCGGCATATGCGTCCCCAGCCTGAAGAATATACCAGGATCCGGCTCATCAATGCCAACCTCGAACAGGTCGATGAGGATGAACAGGACACGCTTGATATCGGTAAAAATGAATGTGCCGCCTCGGCATACGCTCGGACCAAGGCGGCCTGACGGTTTTTTTGTCGTCCTTCTGCAATAAATAACAGGCCCCAGGATGCCCCAGTTACAAATATTTTCCCTGTCCACAATCCGGCACCGTCTGATCTTTCTCAGCCTGCTCACCGCAACCCTGATCGCAGGTCTGATTGTGCTGTACAGCTTTCAGCTGGTTTCCTTTAAAAGCAGATTGATCACCCTCGAACGGTTTGACGGGCTCTTTCAGGATGTCCTGGAACTACGACGTTATGAAAAGGATATCCTTCTGCAGTTAGGTAAAGTGTATGTGGTCAAGGCGGACCAGTCCCTGCTGAAAATCCGGAGTGACCTGGAAAAACTGAAGCCGGAAATCATCCGTTATCTTGGCCGGGACAGCTACAACAAACTCTATGGAGATTTTACCAACTACCGGAAGGCTTTCGACAAATGGTGTGGGGCGGGGAACTGCGGCGAGCTACCGGTTAGCAACGAGGAAAGCCTGCTGATCAGGGCCCATGGCCAGAAACTTGTGAACACCGCTGCCGGCCTGGTCCGACAAAAGCGGCAGAAAATCAGTCGCGACTTCAAGGATATCCTGTTCTGGTTCACCTTTGTGCCCGCCTGTTTTTTTCTCTGCGGCGGGTTCCTGCTTTTTTCCCAGACCAGGCGGATTCTCTCCCGTCTATCGTCTTTGAGGCAGGCAACCAGGGACCTTGCGGCCGGTGAGTTCAAAGCCATTGAAACCTCTGATTCCTCGTTGGACGAAATATCCAGGCTGATCGACAACTTCAACCAGATGGTCATTGCCCTGAAACAGAAGCAGGAGGAGTTGATCCAGTCCAAGAAAATGGCCTCCATAGGCACCTTTTCCTCCGGCATTGCCCATGAAATCAACAATCCCCTCAACAATATCTCCCTGTCCACCGATACCCTGATTGAGGAGTTTCACACCATGGAGGAGGGGGAAGTGCTGGAGATCCTGGATGATATTATGCTCCAGACCGAACGGGCCAGCAGGATCGTCCGTAATCTCCTCGACTTTTCCCGGGCCAGGACCACTGAGATGCAGCCGCTCGACATCCGCAGCGTTCTCAACAAGACAGCAGACCTGATCGCCAACGAATTGCGAATCCACAAAATTGTGCTGCACCGGGAAATCGCCGAGGACCTTCCCCTGGTCAACGGGGATATGCAGAAACTGCAGCAGGTCTTTCTCAACCTGATCATTAATGCGGAACAGGCCATCGGCGAGTACGGCACCATAACCATGAGAGCCTGGGTGACCGGCAAGGGATTCATTCGGACTGATATCTGTGACAACGGACCCGGCATAGCCCAGGAGAATCTGGACCAGGTCTTTGACCCGTTTTTCACCACCCGGGAGACCGGCAAGGGCACCGGTCTCGGTCTGGCCATTGTCTATGGTATCGTCAAGGAGCATGGCGGCTATATTGAGGTGGCCAGTACCCTGGGCGAGGGGACCAGTTTTTCCGTCTATCTGCCGCTGCATAAAAGAGACGGTCAGCAGGAGCAGGGTGAGGCATGATCCGCGTAGCAGTAGTTGACGATGAGGCCACGGCCCGGAAGATGATGGCCCGCATTCTGGAGCGGGACGGCTACCAGGTTGCCGTTTTCGAGGCAGGACAGCCGTTCTTGCAGGAGATTGAGCGCGATCCCTTTGATATCGTCTTTCTCGATCTGCAACTGCCGGATATGAACGGCCTGGAGATCCTGGCCCATATCAAATCCATGCACCGCGATACCGAGGTTATCATGGTGACCGGCCATGGTTCCATTGAAAACGCCGTTGAGGCCACCAAAAAGGGCGCCTATCATTACCTGGCCAAGCCCTGCCGCAAACATGACCTCTGCCTGATGGCCCGGCGGGTGGCCGACAAGATCAGGCTGCATCGGGAAAACATGCGCCTCAAGATCGGCCTGGAAAACAATGTTATTCTGCCCGGCTTTATCGGCAAGAGCAAGGCCATGCTGGAGATCTTTGATACCATCGGCAAGGTCGCCCAAGTCAACTGCAACGTACTGCTGGAGGCGGAGACCGGCACCGGCAAACAACTCACTGCCCGGGCCATCCATGAGCTCGGACCCGGCAAGGACACACCCTTTGTCTACTTCAACTGCGGCGGTTTTACCGAAGAGCTTATCTGCAGTGAACTCTTCGGCCACG
>JAJRVA010000157.1 GCA_024277485.1 Deltaproteobacteria bacterium
AAAATCTGCTTTTGCGGTCCGGTTCAGAGGTGACCGGTACTGCTGCAATACATTTCCAAATACATTTTGTTGCCTGACACGTGCGCTGTCCTGGCTCAGGATCTCCAGCCACAGGCGTAATTCGTCATGCCCGGGCCATATATTCCTCATAAATTCCAGGCATGAGAATTGACATCTCCATGGCAAAACTCATATAATTTTACAGGAGAAATTATGGCGTGATTTTAAGGTGTTTAACGGGGCCAACAACCTTTACAAGGAGATGGGTATGATTTTTTTGCGATTTCCGAAAAAGAATAGATATCATGAACCGGAGTGGACAGGGGTATTTTCGCTTGTCTTTTGCTGGATGGTCATTGCACTGACTCTGTCCTGTACCGACCCGGCCGCAACGGGATCTTCAACCACGAAACAAGTCTCCCGCCCGGTAGAAACGTCCCAGGGCGGGATATCGACGAGTTACCAGGATTCATCGAGCTGCAGAAACTGTCATGCCCATATTTATGAACAGTTTAAAGCGTCAATGCACGCAATGTCATCCGAGAACCCTCTTTTCAGGGCCGAGTTTTTCAATATCCTGCTGCCCCGTGCTGAAGGCGAGGACCTTTCCGGGGAAATGAACGGTTGTATTGCCTGTCATTCCCCGGTGACCTTTATGCAAACCGGGGGTAAAATTATTTCGGAGAAAGGCGTGAATCAGGAAATGTCCGGCGTCGAGTGCGACCTCTGTCACACCATCAGTGGATTTAAAGGCTCCAGGCCGGAAGGCGGAAATTATATTTCCCGTCCCAGCGCGCAAAAATTCGGCCCTTTTCAATATAAGAGCGATCATCACCGCGTTTACTCAAAGTTGCAGACTAAAAGTGAAATGTGCGCCATTTGCCACAACAGGACTAACCGCTACGGGCTTGAGATAATATCAACATATTCTGAATGGAGAAAAAGTCCATATGCGGAAAAGGGGATAGAATGCCAGGACTGTCATATGAATGTGCAGGGGTTCCTCACTGCCGGAGAGGCTATGTATGAGGGTGGTACGGCAGCGCAGGGTACGCTGATCAGGTCAAAAAACAGAGACAGACTCTATACCCACCGGTTCCCGGGCGCACATTCCGAGGCACAGGTAAACGGGGCAATTCAACTGGATATACAGGTAGACGGGTCTACCGTTGCAGCAAGCAGTGAGATTATAATCTATGTTGAAGTGGATAACTCCCGGTCAGACCACAAGCTGCCCACAGGCAGCGCTGAACTTCGTCTGCTCTACCTTGATCTTGTTGCTGAGGTCGGGGGGGAAATTATTCTTCTTTCCACCAATTCCCTGGACAGGGAAAAGTATGATGTATCCGGCAAAGGCAAATTTGACGCAACCGTCCTGGGAGATGATGTCCCCGCCGGCAGTCGTGTCTATCGTGCTGTCTGTATTGATAAGCAAGGTCAACAAACGCTGTTTTCGTTTGATGCCGTAAAAATTGTTTTCGATAACCGGCTGCAGGCCAATGAAATCAGGAAGGAGTTTTTTACTTTTCAGGTGCCGGATGATGTCGGTTCCGAGTTTTTTCTCATTGCCAGGTTGAAATATCTGCGTTATCCCGGTTCATTTGCCGAAAAGCTGGGTGTGCCCAAGGTGGAACCTGTTGAGCTGGCCAGTGTTCGACAGGAAGTTGTCTTAATCGTCAGCCGTAATGTCCTCTCAGTGCGAATGAACTCTCCCGGAGTTCTGTTCCGGCAAGACAGCGGGGGAAGTTGCCTTGGAAGGGTATGCTGTAACCCCGGCTGAAAATTTTTGCGACATTCCGGGTAATGATTATTGTTGTTGGCAGGAGCAGTTGTAAAAGTGGTTAATCCCTGCTGTGTTTCCGGGAGGTATCGATATGACAATTATACATTTTATTTTATCTGCTGCTGTGGTGCTCGCATTTTCTACTATTCCCGTCCATGGGGCAAAACAGAAGACAGTCATTTTCGCAGGGGGCTGTTTCTGGTGCATGGAGCCTCCCTTTGAGGATGTCAGTGGTGTGATTGATGTTTCCGCCGGCTACACGGGGGGCCATGTTGAGAATCCGACATATGAACAGGTCTTGACCGGGTCCACCGGTCATTATGAGGCTGTCCGGGTCATATATGATCCTGACGTGCTCAGCTATGACGAACTCCTCGAAATATTCTGGAGACAGATAGACCCTACGGATGCGGACGGGCAGTTTGCCGATCGGGGAACGCAGTACCTGACGGCAATCTTTTACACTGATGATGAGCAGAAAAAGACCGCGGAAGAATCAAGAAAACAGCTCGATGCCTCGGGGATTTTCGAGCAGCCGGTTGTAACGGCCATCCTGCCGGCGCTCCCGTTCTACATGGCGGAAGAATACCACCAGGACTATGCAAGAAAAAATGTCCTGCAGTACTCCCTGTATAAAAGCGGCTCGGGCCGGTCGGGATTTCTCGAAAAAACGTGGAACAAGAAAAAAGAGGACGACTTGTCATCCAAAACATACCATAAACCTGCTGACAGGGAACTGCAACAGATGCTTTCTCCCCTGCAGTACAGAGTGACCCAGGATGAAGGAACAGAGCCTGCCTACCGCAACGAGTACTGGGATAACAAGGAAGCAGGGATATACGTGGACATCGTTTCCGGTGAACCGCTTTTTTCTTCCACGGACAAGTATGATTCCGGCACCGGATGGCCCAGTTTCACGAGGCCCCTGGTAGAGGAAAATATTGTCGAGAAAAAGGATTACCGGCTGTTTTCAGTGCGGACGGAGGTGAGAAGCCGTGCCGGGGACTCCCACCTGGGCCATGTGTTTGAGGATGGGCCAAAGCCGACCGGACTGCGGTACTGTATCAATTCTGCCGCCCTTCGCTTTATTCCTGTTAATAAGCTCGAGGAGGAAGGGTATGGACGGTTTGTTGAGCTGTTCAGGAATTAGGGTCTTCATTGGTCTGCTGATTTCCTGCTGCGGGTGTCGGGTTCATTCCGATACCTGTTGAGGACACCGTACAACATATCCGGAAGATCATTTTTCTGTCGCGAAGATCGCTGGATCTGCTTGAGGCACTTGTTCATTGTCAGCGGTTCATGGAGAAAGATATGGCGCAGGATCAGTGAAATAAGCCGGGTAATTGTGGTCAGGTTTGAGATGCGGGACTGCAGTTCATGGTTTCTGTCAAAGGCGGTTGATGCAAAGACCTCCACCGGGTTGCCATCCACCTCGCTGACCGACAGGTACCACTTGTTCTGGTCCCGGTCAACGGTCCGGTATCGTTTGCCGTCAACAACATCGGGCAGCCCTTCGGGCTCGGGAAGGTTTACCGGCACGGGTTCCGGCAGCACCGGTTCGTCGTGGAAGTGAAGCCAGAGCTTTTTTATCTCTTCCGGATGATTTTTGACATTTGCGATGATTGTCCGGCATGTTGCACAGGCTGTGAAACCACTGGCATCGTACGTCTTTTTTTCAGCCCCGCATATCTGACAGGGTGTTTTTTCTTGTCCTGCGGGCACGGCTTTCCCTCCTTGTGTCCTGGACTGTCCTTGCCGGGGTTGCTCTTTATTCCCGGCAAACTGAGAACCTCTGCACTGGATTACAAAAGTTAACGTAAAAAGTCAATCCATCAGAAGTTGCTCAATAAGTTAAAATAGTATTTTGTCTGAATTCTGATTTTCTGCCTGCCTTTCTTGCTTTTCAGCCTCTTTGCACTTGCAACTTTCCGCCTGATTGTTATTATTTTAAGTTTTGCACTATTTCATATCTTCCGCCGACAGGACGCGCCTGTGAACAATTACAAATTTTATTTACGTGTCAACACGGAGTTGGCACCCCTGTGATGAGTTGCGGCAGGACAGGGGGAAGATGTGAGACTGATTTTGACGATTTTATTTTTCTCTCTGGAGAGATGCCATGGATTACCGGGACACACTGAATCTGCCTAAAACAAAATTCAAGATGAAGGCAAACCTGACGCAGAAGGAGCCTGAATTCCTGAAACGCTGGGAAAAGGCAGGTCTGTATCGGAAACTGCAGGAGTCGGCCGCGGGCAGGCCCCTTTTCGTGCTTCATGACGGCCCGCCGTATGCCAACGGACATATCCATCTGGGCACCGCTTTCAACAAGGTGTTGAAGGACATCATCCTCAAGTCCCGCCGGATGGCCGGGTTCAATGCCCCCTATATACCGGGCTGGGATTGCCACGGTCTGCCCATTGAGCACAATGTTGACAAGGACCTGGGCGAGAAGAAGGAGCAGATCAGTACCCTGGCCAAGCGTCGTGCCTGCCGGAAATACGCGGAAAAGTGGATCAAGATCCAGAAGGCTGAATTCAAACGCCTTGGCGTACTGGGCGACTGGGACAATCCGTACCTGACCATGAAATACGGGTTTGAGGCTGCTATTGCCCGTGAATTCAACACGTTCCTGCTATCAGGATCAATCGTTCATGCCAAGAAGCCGGTCTACTGGTGCGCGACCTGCGGCACGGCCCTTGCCGAGGCCGAGGTCGAGTATCATGACCACACGTCGCCCTCGATCTATGTCAAGTTTCCACTGGTCGATGATATCTCCGACGTGGTTTCGCTGCCTGAAGGCAGGGATGTGCATGTTCTGATCTGGACCACCACGCCCTGGACACTTCCGGCAAACATGGCTGTCGCGCTTCATCCTGACTTCGTGTATGCCGCCGTTGAGGTGGGAGACGAGATCTGGATCCTGGCCGAGGAACTGGTGGAGCGCTGTTTCAAGGAGTTTGCCATCAGCAGTTTTCGTGTCCTGGCAACGTTTTCCGTCGCCGGTCTTGAAGGGAAAAAATGCCGCCACCCGTTCATGGACCGGGATTCGCTGCTGGTGCTTGCCGACTATGTCACCGCTGAAAGCGGCACCGGCTGTGTGCACACCGCTCCCGGACACGGGGCCGACGATTACCTGACCGGTCTGCGCTACGGCCTGGACATCCTCTCGCCTGTTGATGAGCAGGGTGTCTATACGCGGGAAGCCGGGCAATACGCGGGGCAGAAGGTACCTGATGTCAACCGGCAGATCACAGGTGACATGCAGGCGGCCGGGATGCTGGTCCGTGAAGAAGACATTGAGCACAGCTACCCGCACTGCTGGCGCTGCAAAAAACCGGTCATGTACAGGGCCACGGAACAGTGGTTTATCTCCATGCAGGAAAACGGCCTGCGGGATAGGGCGCTGAAAGCTATCAAAGAGGTGAGCTGGACCCCTGACTGGGGGATGCAGAGAATTTACGGGATGGTCGAGGCGCGACCTGACTGGTGCCTCTCCAGGCAGCGGTCCTGGGGGGTCCCCCTGACCGTCCTGACCTGTGAGCAGTGCGGCGAGGTGGTTCGGGACCAGGCCGTCTGTGAGAGAATAGAAGCGCTCTTTGAAAAGGAAGGGGCTGATGCTTGGTTTACGTACAGCGCTGATGAACTGGTTCCGGCAGGGACAACATGCGGCGGTTGCGGCGCAGCGGCCTTCAGAAAGGAAACCGATATCCTGGACGTGTGGTTTGATTCCGGCGTGACCCATGCCGCGGTCTGCGAGGCAAGGGAGGAGCTTTCTTCTCCGGCGGACCTGTACCTTGAAGGGAGCGACCAGCACCGCGGCTGGTTCCAGAGCTCGCTGCTCACGTCGGTCGGGACCCGGGGACGTGCCCCGTACAGGGGGGTTCTTACGCACGGGTATGTAGTCGACGGCCAGGGCAAGAAGATGTCGAAAAGCGTGGGCAATGTTGTCGCGCCGCAGGAGGTCATTGACAAGTACGGCGCCGAGATTCTCCGGTTGTGGGTGTCAAGCGAGGACTACCGCGTTGATGTCAAGGTCTCTGATGAAATCCTCAGGCATGTCTCGGATGCCTATCGCAAGATGCGCAATACCATCCGCTTCATGCTGAGCAACCTGTATGATTTTGACCCGGCTGTTGATACGGTCGACTTCCGCGACCTGACAGACCTCGACCGCTGGGCCCTGGGGCGTTTTGCGGAACTCTGCAAACGGGTTGACAGGGCATATGCGGACTATGAATTTCATGCCATTTACCATGGCCTGCATAACTTCTGCGGCACGGATATGTCCAACCTGTACCTGGACGTGCTGAAAGACCGCCTCTACGTGTCCGCGCCGGATTCAATGGGCCGCCGGGCCGCGCAGACGGTCATCCACAGGATACTGGACGGTCTGCTCAGGCTCATGGCGCCGATACTCAGTTTCACGGCGGCAGAGGCGTGGGAGCATCTGCAGAAGATCGGCCCTGACAGCCCGGTCGAGAAGTCGGTCTTTTTTGCCCCTTTCCCCTCGGTGGACGATATCATGCCGGATGCGGAGTTTGCCGCGACCTGGTCAAGGCTCCTTGAGATCCGCGCTGAGATAACCAGGATCCTGGAGAAGGCCCGGCGTGAAAAGGTGATCGGCCTTTCTCTTGATGCTGAAGTTCTTCTTCAGGCGGACGGAGAGACCGCCCAGTTTCTTGCCGACAGGCGGGAGCAGCTCCAGGAACTCTGTATTGTCTCAAGCCTGGTGGTGGCGCCTGATCCCGGCGATATTGCCGGTATCGAGGTCGTCGAGGCTGAGAACATTCCGGGCCTGAAAATAGCTGTCCGTCAGGCGCCCGGAGAAAAGTGCGAACGCTGCTGGACACTGTCGCCAAGCGTTGGCCGGGACAGCGAACATTCGACTGCCTGCAGCCGCTGTGCCGGGGTCGTGCGGACCCTGGGTGGTTGAAGTGGCTGGACTGGTCAGGTTCACGGCGCTGATCGTTCTGGTTGTTTCCTGTGATCAGGCCACGAAGCTGTGGGTGGTGCGAAATTTTGCCATGCACGAGTCATGGCCGATTGTGCCGGGTTTTTTTAACCTGACCTACCTGACCAATACCGGTGCTGCATTTGGCTTTTTAGCCGGCCGGCCAGCCCTGTGGCGGCATGTTTTTTTTATAAGTGTAGTCCTGGTTGCCCTGTGTGTCATCACGGTGATGTACCGGCGGCTGCGGCGGGAGTCCTATTTCTATGAGCTGAGTCTTGGGCTCATTGCCGGCGGGGCGATTGGCAACCTTCTTGACCGGGTACGATTGGGCGCGGTGGTTGATTTTCTTGATGTCTACGTGGGCACGTACCATTGGCCGGCTTTTAATGTGGCAGACTCGGCCATTACAGTGGGGGTGACAATTTTTATTGTGTACAGTTTCTTCTTTGCAGACAGGGAAGAAACAAATGAAAAGATCCAGGCTTAAAGAGCCCGGCTTGAACAGCAGGATAAAGAATTCCAACAGGGTAATACAACTCTCTCTCATTGAGTGTCAAGATATGAAAAAAACAGCGATAATTTTTCCGGGACAGGGGTCCCAGTTTGTCGGGATGGGTGGTGAATTTCTCAAGAATGATGCTGATGCCCGTGAACTCATGCAGCTGGCGGAAGAAAAAAGCGGCTTTCCATTGAAAAAGCTTTGCCTTGAGGGGCCGCTGGATGACCTGACCAGGGTGCTGCACCTGCAGCCGGCCATGACCGCAACCAACCTGATATGCTGGCAGGCTCTTGTCAAGGCTGTCCCTGGTCTTGCACCGGCTTTTGTTGCCGGGCACAGCCTGGGCGAATACAGCGCTCTCTTCGCGGCCGGGGTTGTCTCTGCCGGAGACTGTCTCGCCCTTGTCACCCGGCGTGGTGAACTGATGGAGCGGGAGGGGACGGCGAATCCAGGCGGCATGCGGGCCGTGCTCGGCATGACGGTCGAGGAGATCGATGACCTTGCGGCCGGATATGCAGGCCCCGGGGTGGTTGTGGTTGCCAATCACAACACAGAGAAGCAGGTGGTCGTGTCCGGTGACCAGGCCGGACTTGATGGTTTCGGCGCACTCTGCGGGGAACAGGGCGCCAAAGTTATTCCCCTGCCGGTCAGTGTGGCAAACCACAGTCCCCTGGTGGCAGGCGCGGTGGATGATTTCAGATCGTTTATGAATGAAATCAGTTTCAGGAGCCCGCACATACCGGTCCTGTTTAATGTTACCGCGGCAGAGGAAAAGGACCCGGGTGCAATACGAAATATTATGGCCTCGCAGATTGCCTCACGGGTGAGGTGGTTTGAGCTGGTTGGCAGGATGCTGGAGGAGGGGGTTGAGCTTTTTATAGAGGTCGGCCCCAAAAAGGTCCTGACAGGCCTGATGAGAAAAATTGTTCCCCGGGGGGCCGCCACCTGTGTCCAGTTTGATACCCCGGAAGGGCTTGACAAGGTTGTTGCCGAAATTCATGCAAATTGATTTTGTTCAGGGGCCAGGGGCCAGGGGTCAGAAAAGAGTATCCATATCAGGCTGCAACTCTCAACTTTACAAACTTTATAACTTTACGAACTTTATAAACTTGATAACTTTCAACTTATCCCCGGCGGCCTGAAAATTCGTTTTTCAGTATGGTCGGCTTCCTGCTTGACATCGGGATCGAGTTCGATTAAAAATTGAAAGTTTGACCATCTTGCAATTTATGTAGAGGATGTTTGCTCTCCGGATTCGTAATGAGCCGGTTTTAAGAGAATAAGAAAGTAAAAGTATGTTCGAGAATCTGACAGATCGCCTTGAAGGTGTCTTTAAAAAGCTGCGCGGCCATGGCAAGCTGACCGAGGAGAATATCCAGGAGGCCATGCAGGAGGTGCGCAGAGCGCTTCTTGAGGCTGATGTCAACTTCAAGGTGGTCAAGGAGTTCATAGCCGCGGTCACGGAGAAATCCGTGGGCAGGGAGGTCCTGTCCAGCCTGTCTCCCGGCCAGCAGGTCATCAAGATTGTGCATGATGAACTGGTCGAACTTCTTGGCAGCACGACATCGGCATTACGTCTTGACGGCAGGCAGCCTGTAACCATCATGTTAGCCGGTCTGCAGGGATCCGGCAAGACAACCACGGCAGCCAAGCTGGCCCGCCTCCTGAAGAAACAGGGACGCCGGCCGTTTCTTGTTCCGGCTGACGTCTACAGGCCGGCAGCCATTGACCAGCTGCATGTGCTCGGCAACCAGATCGAAGTGCCGGTTTTCAGCTCCACCACCGGTGATGATCCGGTGGATATCTGCAGGCGTGCCGTTGCCGAGGCCGATGAGAAACAGTACGACACCGTCATTATTGATACTGCCGGCCGGCTGCATGTCGACGAAACCCTGATGGAGGAGCTGAAAGGAATCAGCAGAACGATTCCCCTGTCCGAAGTTCTTTTTGTTGCTGATGCGATGACCGGTCAGGATGCGGTTACGGTAGCGGACAAGTTCAACGCGGACCTGGAGATTACCGGTGTTGTCCTGACAAAGATGGAGGGTGACGCGCGCGGTGGCGCAGCCCTGTCCGTCAAAAAGGTAACCGGCAGGCCCATCAAGTTTGTCGGCGTGGGTGAGGCGGTTGACGCGCTGGAAGTTTTTCACCCCGACCGCGCGGCCTCCCGTATACTTGGTATGGGCGACATGCTGTCTCTTATTGAGAAGGCAGAGGCGGTTGTTGACAAGAAGAAAGCGAAAAAGCTGGCCAGGAAGATACAGAAAAACGCCTTTACCCTGGAAGATTTTCTTGACCAGATTCAGCAGATAAAAAAGATGGGCAACCTGGAACAGTTGATGGGGATGATTCCCGGCATGGGAAAACTCAAACAGCTGAAAGATGCCCCCAAGCCTGATGAAAGTGAGTTGAAAAAGACAGAGGCGATTATTCTGTCAATGACCAGGCAGGAAAGACAGAAGCACCAGATCATCAATGCCAGCCGCAGGCAGAGGATTGCCAAGGGATCGGGAACATCGGTCAACGAAGTGAACCGGGTGCTGAAAAGTTACACAATGATGTTGAAAATGATGAAAAAGTTCAAGGGCAAAGGCATGGTGCGCGGCGGAAAACGCCGCAAGCTGCCCAAGGGACTTGTTCGGTAAAGAATGATTCCGGGAGCGTTCCCGGCTGTATTCGTGACTATTGGAGGATAAAAAAAGAATGGCTGTACGAATTCGCCTGACAAGGCTTGGCAGAAAAAAGAAACCGTTTTACCGTATTATCGTAGCGGACAGCGAAGCAAAACGTGACGGCAAGTTTCTTGACATTATCGGGACGTACGATCCCATGCAGGATCCGGCTGCTGTGAAAATCAACACGGAAAAGCTGAATGACTGGCTTGGCAGGGGCGCTGAACCGTCAGTAACCGTGAGCAGCCTTATCAAGAAACATGCTGCCGCTTGACACGGGATGTGTGCATGAAAGATCTTATCAGCTATATTGTCGGCAAACTGGTGGATAACCCCGAAGCGGTTGAGGTAACTGAAAAGGAAGAGGGGGATACCATCATCGTCGAGCTGCGGGTAGCCAAAGAGGATCTTGGCAAGGTTATCGGCAAGCAGGGAAGAACGGCCAAGGCAATGCGTTCCGTTCTGTCTGCTGCCGCAGGAAAACTCGAGAAACGCTCCCGCCTTGAGATCCTTGAGTAGAGATGACTGCCGCCGGTCATGATACCGGAGATTTTATCCTGCTTGGCAAGGTAACCAGGCCCCATGGTATCCGGGGCGAGGTAAAAGTCTACCCGTACTCGGAGCAGCCGGAGAACTTTCTTGCTTACAGGAAAGTTTTTGTTGTTTCCGGCAACAACAATGAATGGATACCATACAGTATTGAGAAAAGCAGGGTCCAGGGCAGGCTTGTTCTGCTCAAACTGTCCGGCTGTGCAACCAGGAATGATGCCGGAGAGCTCGTTGACAAGGAAATCTGGCTGCGCCGGGATGACCTGCCGGAACCGGCTGACAACGAGTACTACCTGCTGGACTTTGAGGGAAAACAGGCTGTTGACGATAACGGCCGGATACTCGGCACGGTAACAGGAATTATCACAACAGGGGCGCATGACATCCTTGCTGTTACCGGGGACCGGCAGGAGTACCTGATACCTGTCCAGGAGAGTTTCATAGTACGACACGACAAGGACAGGGTGGTGCTGAGTCTGCCGCCGGGGCTGCTTGATATCAACAAGAGATGAGTATCTGCCGGCCTCATGCTGTTTGACATTGTAACAATTTTTCCCGAGCTGTTTACGTCGCCGTTTCAGGACGGCATCCTGAGAAGGGCGATACGCAGCGGCAAGATATCGGTTCACCTGCATAATATCCGGGATTATGCGACTGACAAACACAAGATGACCGATGACAGGCCTTTTGGCGGAGGCGAGGGGATGGTCATGAAACCTGAACCCCTTATATCCGCCCTTGAAGATGTGCAGCGGCAAGGTCCTCGCGGCCATGTCATCCTTTTGTCGCCACGGGGAAAGACCTACAGCCAGGATATGGCGGAGCGCCTGGTTGCATTGCCTCGGCTGGTCCTGGTCTGCGGCAGGTACGAAGGGATAGACGAGCGGGTTGCCAGGTGCTGTGTTGACGAGGAAATTTCCATCGGTGATTTTATCCTCACCGGCGGCGAGATAGCGGCGATGGTTCTTGTTGATTCCGTAACAAGGCTTATTCCCGGGGTACTGGGTTCGGAAGATTCGGCTAAAAACGATACCTTCAGCCGTGGACTGCTGAAGCATCCGCAGTACACCCGGCCGCGTCAGTACAGGGGGATGGATGTTCCGGATGTCCTGTTGTCCGGTGATCATGCGGAAATAGAGCAGTATCGTTTTATTGAGTCAGTGCGGGAAACCATGGCCAGGCGGCCGGATCTTCTGCGCCATGTTCACTTCTCCGGCCGGGAGAGACGCCTGCTCGGCAAGGCAGGTCTGCTTGATGAGGTGATGCGGCTGTCCGGGGAAGATGGTGCCTGAAGGCGCAGCGAGGATCGACCTCGCCCTGGTTCATTATCCGGTGGTCAACAGGACAGGCGAGACCATCGGCTCTGCCGTGACGAACCTTGACCTGCATGATATTGCCCGGGCGGCGCGCACTTACGGGGTCTCGACCTACTGGGTGGTGACTCCGGACACGCAGCAGCAGGAGCTGGTCGCTGAGATTGTTGCCCACTGGACGAAAGGCTACGGCGGATCAGTGAATCCGGACCGGAAAGAGGCCCTGTCCCTGATAAGGGTATGTGCAGACCTTGACGATGTGGTCAGGGAGATGACAGAGAAGTGGGGCGTTACACCACGGATCTGCGCGACCTGTGCCCGTCCCGGACAGAGTACGGCAGGATATGCAGCTGTTCGCAGGATGCATGCAGAGGGCAGTCCCCTGCTGCTGCTTTTCGGGACGGCCTGGGGGCTTGCTCCGGAGGTGCTTGCGGCGGCTGATGAAATACTCCCCCCTGTGCAGGGAACCGGCGGGTATAATCATCTTTCCGTCCGTTCCGCCGTGTCCATCATACTGGACCGGCTGCTGGCACAGGGTAGAAGTTGAAAGTTTGTAAAGTTTGTAAAGTTTATAAAGTTTGAAGTGAGAATACTCTTGGATGGTGTGGAGGCATCCTTCGGGGGCAACCCTGAAAAACAGGAAACATGGCTATGAATATTATTGATAAAGTTGACCAGGAACAGATGCGGTTTGATCACCCTGATTTTCGCCCGGGTGATACGGTGAAAGTCTATATCCGTATTATTGAAGGGAACAAGGAACGTGTACAGGTGTTTCAGGGCGTGGTTTTGAAACGGAAGCGCGGCAAGATGAACGCAACCTTTACTGTTCGCAAGATTTCCCATGGCGTAGGCGTGGAAAAGACATTTGCCCTGCATTCTCCCCGGCTTGAGAAGATCGAGGTGGTCAGCCAGGGCAAGGTCCGCCGCTCACGCCTGTTCTATCTTCGTGAGCGCCGAGGCAAAGCCGCCCGTATCAAGGAACGCGGTATTAATTAAATGACCGTTTTTCAGGTTTAGATTTGGAGGCACAGGGTACCATTGCCACGGAACAGCGAACGTTGTGCCTCTTTTTCCTTCAACAACCTGAAGAGTACGGATACCTTTCACCTTGAACGCGCCCTTGCCCGTTCAGGGTACCGGTCTGTCGGCGGACTGGATGAGGCCGGCCGCGGCCCCCTGGCAGGTCCGGTGGTTGCCGGTTGTGTCATCCTGCCGCCTGATTGTGAATACCATCAATTCAGGGATTCCAAGAAACTGAATGCTTCCCGGCGGCGCCACCTGTACGACCTTCTCCATACCTGCGGCGCACGGATCGGCTGCGCTGTTGTTTCGCCGGCCGAGATCGACCGGGTCAATATCCTGCAGGCTTCCCTGCAGGCAATGGCTGGAGCAGTCTCAGACCTTGTCTCGCAGAGCGGTTCCGGGCCTGATTTTCTCCTTGTTGACGGCAAGTTTACCGCTCCGATCGATCTTCCCCAGCAGGCCCTTGTCCGGGGCGAGTCAAAGAGTGCCTCCATCGCTGCCGCCTCGATAATCGCAAAAGTTACCCGGGACAGGCTGATGGAAGAGTATCACCAGAAATACCCGGTCTATAATTTCCAGCAGAATAAAGGGTATCCGACTGTGGATCATCGCCGCGCCATTCAGGAACACGGCCCCTGCCGGATTCATCGTCGGACGTTTAAGGGGGTGCGGGAGTTTTCCGCGGATATGCCTTCAGCCGGGTCAACCAGCCAGCCGGAGCTGTGGTGAAGAATTTTTTTTCCGGTTTTCTGGGTCCCGGCGCCGGTGATGACGACAGGCCGGCGGGAAAGGATACCGGCCCTCGTGGGGAGGAAATAGCTGTCGCATACCTGCAACAGAAGGGATATTCGATTGTTGAACGAAATTACCGCCTGCGTTTCGGTGAGATTGACATCATTGCCAGAGATGGTGAGACGATTGTTTTTGTGGAGGTGAAAACCAGGAAGTCCATCCGCTTCGGCAGTCCTTTTGACGCTGTAGACCTCCGGAAACAGAAGAAGATGTCGCGCGTGGCGCTTGCCTACCTGAGCAGCTGCAGGCTGCTTGACAGTCCGGCCCGTTTTGATGTTGTGGCTGTCCTTCTGCGCCGGGGTTCCCAGCCTGAAGTGGAGATTGTCCAGGATGCCTTTGAGCTGTGCGGTGAATAAGACGGACATGCTATGAAATCACTGATTGGAATCACCATGGGCTGCCCGGTCGGCATCGGCCCGGAGATACTGCTGAAGTTTTTTGCCTCGTTGCCGGATACTGGTCATATGCAGCCGGTCATCCTGGGCGATATCAGGGTAATGCGCCATGTTTCGTCCATGCTCGACCTGCCGGCTGAAATTGTTCCGTGGCAGCCGGGTGACAGGATTGAAAACAAAACGGTTCCGGTTTACACTCTGTCCTCACTGGAGAGTTCCGCTCTGCGCTGGGGCCGGCCTGATGAAGCAACCGGCAGGGCCATGGCCGTATACATAGAAGAGGCGGTAAGGCTCTGTAGGGACGGGGTTTTGTCCGGCATGGTAACCTGTCCGATAACAAAAAAGGCCCTGAACATGGCCGGGTACGCGTATCCCGGGCACACGGAAATGTTAGCCGACCTGACCGGGACGAAGAAGTACCTCATGATGCTGGCCGGCTCACGGCTGAAAGTGGTCCTGGTAACGATTCACGAGCCGCTGAGCCGGGTGGCGGGGATGATCTCCACCGGTAAAATAGAGCAGTGTATCGCCATGACCGCGCAGGCGCTGCACAGGGATTTCGGGATGGAGAATCCCCGCCTGGCCGTGGCCGGACTCAACCCGCATGGCGGTGAGCAGGGCATGTTCGGCAGGGAAGAGGCTGAAAGAATAGCCCCGGCCGTGGCGGCTGTATCGGAGAGGTGCGACGTCACCGGGCCCTGGTCCCCGGACACGGTTTTTCACCATGCCGCACAGGGGAGATTTGACGCGGTCATTGCCATGTATCACGACCAGGGGTTGATACCGTTTAAACTCCTGCATTTTGCAGACGGGGTCAATGTGACCCTCGGGCTGCCCATTGTCCGCACTTCGGTCGACCATGGCACGGCATATGATATCGCAGGCCGCGGCATTGCTGACAGCTCAAGCCTTGCGGCAGCGTATTTCATGGCAGAGAACATCATTGCAAACAGGAACAGGATGGGCCTGGGACAATGAACAGGGGTATACTTATAGCCGTAGAGGGGATAGACGGAACCGGCAAGTCGACGCAGGCAGGCCGGCTGGCCGGGTACCTGCGGAACAAGGGCTGTACGGTGATCCAGACCCGTGAACCGACTGATGGACCGTATGGGCGGAAAATCAGGCAGTTGTATGCCGACCGCAGCCAGTGTACCCCTGAGGAGGAACTTGAACTGTTTGTGGAAGACCGGCGCCACCATGTGCGGGAGGTTATCGGTCCGGCCCTTGCCGATGGCCATATAGTCCTGACCGACAGGTATTATTTTTCCACGGCAGCCTACCAGGGCGCTGCCGGGCTTGATCCTGACGAGGTCTTTGCAAAAAACAGTTTTGCACCTGAGCCTGATCTGGTTATTCTTCTTACCATGCAACCGGAGGCAAGCCTTGCGAGGATCAGGGACCTTCGAGGTGAAGAACTCAACGCATTTGAACAGGAAGATCAGCTGCACCGCGTTGCAGCGCTGTTTGCTTCGTTTGATAATCCCTGTATTCAACGAATTGACGCCAGTGGTACCCTGGACCAGGTTGGCCGGAAAATTCAGGCCGCAGTGGAGACCCTGCTGCAGGCAAAAAAATATCAATGCGAATCGGAAGAAAACTGAGAAAACAATTTTTTTATCCCGCTGCTGCGCTGCTGATTCTTATTATCCTGCCGGCATGCCAGCCGCAGGGTTCCCTGCATTCTGTCGACCTGGTGGAGGAAACAGATTACGGATGCGCCTATTTTTATTTTCTCTGGGGCAGACAGGCTGAACTTGCCATGCAGTATGAGGAGGCCCTGGAAGCGTATGAAAAGGCCCTGATCTGTGACCCGGGGGCGGACTACATCGTACGCAAGATTCCGGTGCTGCTCATGAGGATGGACCGGGGGGAGGAGGCCGCCGCCCTGCTGGAGAAGTACCTGCAGGATAATCCTCTTGACAGCGGCGCAAGGGTGCTCCTGGCCCGCGTGTATATCAGCCTCGGCAAATACAGCAGCGCTGCCGGGCAGTACCGGGAGATCCACGACCGGGACCCGAAAGAAGTCAGCTCTCTTCTGCTGCTCAGTGAACTGTACCTGAACCGTAACATGTTAGGTGATGCCGAACAGACCCTCAAGGAGGTCTTGACTGTCAGGCCCGATTCCTATCCGGCCCTGGTTCTGCTGGCCCGGATTCACTTGAATAACAAGGACTATGAGTCGGCGCTTGAAGAATACCGGAAAGCACTGGACCTGAACTGGTCCGTTGACCTGCTGATGGAAATGAGCGAGGTGTATGTCGAGCAGGAAGACTACGGCAGGGTTATTGCCATATACCGGGAAATCCTTGAGCAGGACGCAGGGAATGAAAGGGTATCCTTTGCGCTGATTAATTTTCTGCTCCTGCAGAAAAAGGAAAAAGAGGCCCTGGCCGAGCTGAACCGGCTGAAGACGATGACTGAAAAACCCGGCCGGGAGGACCTGACGATCGCCCGGTTCTATGCCCGCCTGGGAGAGTATGACAGGTCGATTGCAATTTTGCGTGAATTCCTGGAACGGGAAAACTCGCCGGATGCCAGGTACCTGTTAGGGGTTATCCTGGCCCAGGCAGAAAAATATGAGCAGGCAGTCTCTGAACTGCAGATGGTTGACAGTGATGCCGAGGAATATGGAAGTGCGGTTATTCTGCGGGTGAGGATCCTCCGGTTTCTTGACCGGCCGGAACAGGCGGTTGAAGTGCTCGAAAAGGCGGTTCAGCACGAACAGAGCCGCAGCCCGGACATGTATGTTCTGTTAGCGGCGCTGTATCAGCTCCAGAACAAGTCCGACCTGGGCAGAAAGACCTTTGACAGGGCACTGTCAGCGTTTCCGGGCAATGACGAACTGCTGTACGACTACGGACTTTTTCTTGATACCCTGGGATCCCAGGAGGAAGCCCTGTCGGTGATGCAGGAACTCATCAGGCGGCAGCCCGAGCACGGTGAGGCCCTGAATTATGTCGGCTACCTGTGGGCGGACAAAAGCATCCACCTTGACAAGGCGCTCGAATACATTCAACGTGCCGTCAGGCTTAAACCGGACAACAACTATATCCTGGACAGCCTGGGCTGGGTATATTACAGGCTTGGCAGGATGGAAGAGGCCAGGCAGACTCTTGAAGAGGCGGTCAGGATATCTTCCGAAGACGAGCCCACCATCCTTGAACACCTGGGAGATGTCTACCTGGAGCTCGGGCGTGTGCAGGATGCGCTTGCCACCTATACCAGGGCCCTGGTTCTTCTGGATGAAAACAGTGAAGCCGCCAGGGCCCTGTCCGGCAAGATCAGGCTCCTTGAGAGCCAGGAAAAACAGCCGTGATTTTTACCCCCAGGCCGGTTTTTTCCTTCCTTCTGATGCTGGGGTGCAGTCTCCTGCTGACTGGCTGTGCAGGCAGGCTGCCCCGCTCAAGCCCGATACAGGGGGACGAGCGGGCATCGATTATCGAGCGGTACCGGTCCCTGCTGCAAAGGGATTGCGGCAGGCCCATGGATGCCGATGTCTCCTTTGAGCTGAAAACATTCGGCAGGCACCGGAATGCGACGGGATTTCTGCAGGTCCTGCCGCCGTCATTCCTGCGCGCCACGATCAATGACCCGGTCGGCAGGCCGGTTTTTCTCCTCGTCTCCACAGGCGAGACATTTATCCTGGTTGACAGTCTGAAGGGGAGGGGGATCGCAGGCTCTGTCGAGTCCATTACCAGGCAGGATGGAGAGCCTCTCTACCTGCAGCCGGAGGAGGTTGTTGCTCTTCTGCAGGGAAGACTGGCACCGCCGGTTTCCTCCCTGCAGGATGTGCGCCGGGAGAGAGCCGCCCCGGGCCCGGCATGGCTGATCTTTTCCCCTCGTCAAGGCAACAGGCAGAGTATTCTGTTTGATCCGGCAGCAGGCCGCATCAGGCGGTATGTGGTTGAAGGCACCGGCGGAGAAATAATTCTGGATGTGGTCTATACCTGGAGTGATGCGGTGGAGGAGCAATGCCCTGTCCCTCTGGAGATAAAGGTGTCAGGCACGGTTTTCCAGGGAGAGGTCAGCATGACGTATGATGCCGTCATGCCCGATGCCGAGGTCCCGGAATCTCTCTTTCAGCTCACCCTGCCGGAACATTACACCATCAGGTACCTGGACTGAGCACCATATCACTACCTGGCAGCTTTGTCTCCGGTGGTGTTGATGATTATCATGAACAGGTTGTCTTTCTTGAAAAAGATCTGCTGGAGATCGTAGTTCTTCCCCGGCATCAGGTCGAGAACAACCCTGACATTGTCCGGGTTCTGATACTTTCCGATCTGGATATTTCTGATAAACCTGCCCAGTGTCTCGATGGTTTCGCCAAGCTCTTCTCCCGGGCTGGTATCCTTGAAGAAACAGACGATCCTGGGGGAGTCCTCTTCGATGCCGAAGACCACCGGCGGGTTGAAGGTGTTGAGTTTGAACACCACAATCTCGCCACGCTGAGAGGTGTCATCAAATTCCACGGACAGGAGGGCGGGGGCCAGGTTGTCCTCTGCTTTTTCTTCCCTCTCCCCGACTTCGGACAGGGACTGGATAACTGTTGATTCCTCCAGGAGAGATTTGACCTTTGATTCGGCATCAGCTGCAGAGGTGGCCGCTGCCTCGGTGGCTTCCTGCACCGCTGCCGGTTTC
>JAJRVA010000158.1 GCA_024277485.1 Deltaproteobacteria bacterium
AGCCCGCGTATTCTCTGGATAGCCCAAATGCCCGGCTATCAGGCCTGGTTCAAACTGGAAGACGAGCTGGCGTTTGACCATGAAAACGATGAGACACTCAATACCGTGGCCCTGCAGCTTGGCAAAATGTTCACGCCGGTGTTCGGCGTCTACCTGGACGCCCTCTTTCAGACCGGGGGAGAAAAGGTATATGACTGGGGAGCCGGCATAGGGGCGCGGATGGTCTTTTAAAGATGGAGCATGTCTGCGTGAATTATATGATCAGCACTGTGTCAACCTTACATGGGTTTGTGTGCCTGTATGACTGAAAAACCGACCTACGAAGAGCTGGAGCAGCGAGTCAAAGCTCTGGAAAACGACCTGGCGCGGTACAGGGAGCTGGGCAGAGGTGTCAATGTACGCGAGCAGTACCTTGAGGCGATCCTTGATAACACCAATATGCCGATCTATCTTAAAGATAGTGATTACAGGTATCTCCTGGTCAACCGTGAGTATGAACGGGTGCTCAACTTAACGTGCGACCAGGCCCTCGGCAGAACCGACTATGATATTTTTCCCGAACCGTTGGCCGACCTGTTCCGCTCCCAGGATGAAGAAGTCAAACAACGCAGAGCCCTGGTTGAGTTTATTGAAACCATTGCACTCCCCGGTGGTGATCAAACCTTTCTCACCACGAAGTTTCCCCTGATCAATGAGCAGGGTGAAGTCTATGCAATCGGTGGATTATGCACAGACATCAGCGAGTTGCAGCAGGTACAGCGGAATCTTCAGGAGAGCGAAAAAAAATTCCGGCGTGTCGTTGAATCCTGTCCGCAAGGCATGATGATGTTCAGACTTGATCCGGATGAGCAGCTTATTTTTATCGGTGCCAATCCCGCGGCCGACCAGATCCTTGGTGTTGAGTGCGCCGAATTTGTCGGCAGGACCATTGAAGAGGCCTTTCCGCCGTTGATCAGGACGGAAATACCGGCACAGTGCAGGGAGGTATGCAGGACAGGCAATCCCTGGAAGGCCGAGCAGTTTCATTACGAGGATAAACGGATCAGCGGTGCCTACGAGATACAGGCCTTTCAGACAGAACCGGGCAGGATGGCGATGTTCTTTGCTGACATTACCAGGAAAAAACGCATGGAAAAGGAAATCCGCAATATCCAGAAACTGGAGTCTGTCGGCATTCTTGCCGGCGGCATTGCGCATGATTTTAACAACCTGCTCACTGTCATCCTGGGTAACATTTCCATGGCCAGAATTTTTTCCGAGACAGGAAAAAACTGCACCGACCGGCTCAAAGACGCGGAAAAGGCAACACTGCGTGCCCGGGACCTGACCCAGCAGCTGCTTACCTTTGCCAAGGGGGGAGCCCCGATAAAAACCTCCGGGTCTGTCAGGGAGCTCGTCAAGGACTCGGCCTCATTTATGCTGAGCGGCTCCAACGTAACCCATGAGATCATTGCTCCGGATGAGCTGTGGCCCGTGGAAATGGATGAGGGCCAGATCAGTCAGGTCATCCAGAATGTCGTGAAAAATGGTGAACAGGCCATGCCGGATGGCGGCACTATTACCATCCGGATGGAAAATGTCTCTGTCGCAGCCGATGATCCCGTCCCCCTGCCTGCCGGAAGGTATGTCAGGATATCCATCAGCGACCAGGGAGTGGGTATTATCCCGAAGCATCTTGCCAAGGTGTTTGACCCCTATTTCTCTACAAAACAGGAGGGCAGCGGTCTGGGCCTGGCCGCCTCATACTCGATCGTAAAAAATCATGACGGCCTGATTACGGTGGAATCCACCCCGGCTTCAGGCACCACTTTTCATGTCTACCTGCCGGCATCCGGGAAAAAACCGGTCCCCAAAAAGAAAACACAGCAAAAGCTGCAGCGAAGCGGCGAAAAGATACTTGTCATGGATGATGACCCTGATGTTCTCGCTGTTGCGGAGAATATGCTGAACCTGATGGGGTATAAAACAGGCACGGCCAGCGACGGTACCGAGGCTGTCCAGCTGTTCACCAAGGCAAGGCAGGAGGGACAGCCGTTTGACGGTATAATCCTGGACCTGACCATACCAGGCGGCATGGGCGGGCTGGAGACGATGAAGCAGCTCTCCCGGCTTGATCCGGAAGTGAAAGCGGTCGTTTCAAGCGGCTATGCCAACGACCCTGTTATGGCTGACTTTGAGGAGCACGGCTTCAGCGGTGTGATTGCCAAGCCGTATACCATGGAAAAACTGGGTGGCGTACTCAGGCAGCTCTTCGGCTGACAGAAAAGACATTGCCGCTCTTCACCGCCTGCGACAGAAGGGCGCCCTGAAAAATTGTCTTCGGGTCCGCTGCCGACGGAATTGCTCCTCAATTTCAATGACGTCGGCAACCAGGTTGTCCGGTACACCCGCAAACCTTCCTGCATCCATCTCTTTTACAAACCATCTTGACGGAACCGGGTAGAGGTATAATTATATTACATGTATGCCTGCAGTCCGTGAATGTCACGGAGAGAAATTCGTGTTTGCCTGTGTATTGTCGTAGGGGTTGTCCGGAAAGGACAACAAAGAATGTTTATCTCATCAGGAGACAAGTCTCATGTTTATTACCCACAAAAATTTTTTTCCGGGTCTGCAGATCATTGCGACCCTGGTATGCTTTTTTATCATCAGCGGTGCGGGCATCCTCCCGGCGAATGCGTCGGAGGATGAAAATATCGCCCTGCTTGACCGGTCGGCCAAGGCCTTTGCCTCGGTGGTAAAAAAAGCCGGGCCGGCGGTGGTCCACGTGCGGGTTGAAAAATCCGTCAGGGGGAGGGGGGGGCAGGACCCCTTCGGTTTTTTTGATGATCCGTTTTTTGAACGATTTTTCGGGCCCCAGGGTCGCCACCCCAGGCAGCAGCAGCCCAGGGAATTCAAGCAGCAGGGCGCCGGTTCCGGGATCCTCATATCCACTGACGGCTACATCTTGACCAACAACCACGTGGTCGGCGAGGCTGATACCATTACGGTCCGCCTGGCTGACGAGCGGGAGTTCAAGGCAGAGATAGTCGGCACCGATCCCCAGTCGGATGTTGCGCTGATCAAAATCGACGGCAAAAACCTGCCGTTTCTGCCGCTTGGAGATTCCGACAAGCTTGAGGTCGGCGAATGGGTGATTGCCATCGGCAGCCCCTTTGAACTCAGCCAGACGGTGACGGTCGGGGTGGTCAGCGCCAAGGGCCGCAGCCGGATAGGCATCAACGACTATGAAAACTTCATCCAGACCGACGCGGCCATCAATCCCGGCAACTCGGGCGGTCCGCTGCTCAACATTCACGGTGAAGTAATCGGCATGAACACGGCGATTTTCTCGCGCAGCGGCGGCTACATGGGTATCGGCTTCGCCATTCCCATCAACATGGCCAAGGCCATCAAGGAACAGCTGCGGAAACAGGGCAAGGTAACACGAGGATGGCTGGGTGTTGTCATCCAGGACGTAGACGAAGAACTGGCCAAATCCTTTGAACTGGACAATGCCAGCGGCGTACTGATCAATGACGTGTCGGAAGACTCGCCGGCCGAAAAGGCGGGTATCAGGCAGGGAGATGTGATCATCAAACTCGGCGACCACCCGGTAACGGATGTCTCCGATCTTCGCAACAAGGTGGCCCTGACGGCTCCCGGCACAAAAGTCACCGCGCTGGTCATCCGGGAAGGAAAGAAGAAAAAAATCACCATTACCATTGGCGAGCAGCCTTCTGATTTCGGCCAAAAAGGGCCGGGAGGCGATACCAGTCTGAAAAAGATGGGACTGACCCTGCAGGACCTGACCGAAGAGCTTGCGGCCCAGTTCGGATACAGTGAGGACCAGGGCGTGCTGATTGCAGATGTGGAACCGGGCAGCCCCGCGGCCAGGGCCGGATTGAAGGCCGGACACCTGATCGAAGGTGTCAACAGGATGCGGGTCCACAACCTGAAACAGCTCAAAAAGGTCCTTGAGGCTGCCAATGACCGGCAAAAGGTTCTGCTGCGTATCAGGACCGGTGAATACAGCCAGTATGTAGTCCTCAGGGCGGAATAATTTTTCAGACCGGCGATGATGGTACCGGACTCTCCGGTACCATCATCGTGTAATTTCATAGACGTTTCTGCCTTGCGCCAACCTGGCGTAATAAAGAGAATATGAGTATTCAATGTGTTTATTGTCAGGTTTTCCGGCCAGAGACTATCAGCCTTCAGCCTGACCTGCGATAGCCTGATCGCACAGGGCAACCATGTCATATGATGTCAACGAGACACATCAGTTCAGAAAGTAGAATCCCAGCCCATGATCACATCACTTGAAGACCTGAGGGATGCCCTGCGTCAGTTTGCCCACGAGCGGGACTGGGAACAGTTCCATTCCCCGAAGAATCTTGCCATGGCCCTTGGGGTCGAGGTTGCCGAACTGGCAGAACACTTTCAGTGGCTGACCCAGCAGGAAAGCCTTGAACTTGATGCGGACAAAAAAGAGGCTGTCAGCGCGGAACTTGCCGATGTCCTGATCTATCTTGTCCGGTTAGCGGACAGGCTTGACGTCAACCTGCTCACTGCTGCGGAGAAAAAACTAATGGTGAATGCGGAAAAATATCCGGTCAATGCAAGCAGAGGGCGCTTTGACAGGCCCGGCGCCTCCGGGACGAGATCTTGAACCCGCCACGTGAGGCAGCGCTCTTCTTTCTTCCCGGGCATGCTGTTGCCGCCATTGTTCCTTTTGGGTCAGGCAATATCAATGATACCTTCGAGGTTACCCTGCATTCAGGTGAGCAGCGCATCCTGCAGCGGCTGAATCCGGATGTCTTTCCGGATCCTGAACGGGTCATGCGAAATATCCGCATGGTCCTTGACCACCTCGCAAAACAGGTGCAGGGAGAGGCTGGCCGCCAAGACGGTTTCATCCCCCTGACGCTGTATGAAGGCAGGACCGGCCCCTGGTACCTGGACGGAGACGGGGCTGTCTGGCGCCTGACAGGCAGGATCAGGGATTGCCGTACCCGTCCAAGTGTTGCCACGGCGAATCAGGCACGGGAGCTCGGCAGGGGACTGGGCTTCTTTCATCGGATGCTGGGCTCCCTGGATGCCGGGAAACTGGCCGACACCCTGCCCGGTTTCCACAATACCCCTGCATATCTCCGGAAGTTTGATGAAATCAGCTCCTCACGCGAACCGGACTCGCCCGAGTCTGAATCGTGCTGCCGGTTTATCGAACAAAAACGCAGTATTGCCGGGCTGCTGGAAGACAACCGGAACCGGTTCAGGCGCGGCATCATTCACGGTGATCCCAAGGTCTCCAACTTTCTCTTTGACCTTGCCGGGGAAAGGGTGATCAGCCTGATCGACCTTGACACGGTGGGCCCCGGCCTGCTTTTGTACGACCTGGGCGATGCCGTTCGTTCCTGCTGCAACCCTGCCGGTGAAACAGCGCAGGGGAAAACAGGGGTTCTTTTTGATGCGGCATTTTTCCAGGCCTGGCTGCAGGGATATTTTTCCCGGGCCGGCTCCCTGTTGAACCATGAAGACAGGGACCATATCGTCGCTGCCGCCCTGGTCATCACCTTTGAGCTTGGCATCCGTTTTTTTTCCGATTATCTTGCCGGCAACAAGTACTTCAAGACAGAGTACCCGGAACAGAACCTGCACCGGGCCATGGTCCAGTTTTCCCTTGTCCGCTCCATTGAACAGCAGCAGGGTTCCCTGGAGTCCATGGTGCAAAACCTTGACAGGACACGGTAAACAGGCCGGGAAGGAGAGTTGATTCCATTGGACACCAGCAGAGAGTCTCCGTTTACCGTCCTGCACCGCGCAGGTGACTGCCGGGCCAGATGCGGAATACTTTCGACCAAGCACGGGACGGTCAGGACCCCGGTTTTCATGCCGGTCGGCACCCAGGCCACCGTCAAGGCCGTTGCCCCGGAGAACCTTGTGGAGGTGGGGGCCCAGATTATTCTGGGCAACACCTATCACCTCTTTATCCGGCCGGGCCATGAGCTGATCAGCCGGTTTGGCGGCCTGCACTCGTTCATGAACTGGCAGCGCCCGATTCTCACTGACTCGGGCGGGTTCCAGATCTTCAGCCTCAAGGACCTGGCAACAATCACCGAAGAGGGTGCCGGGTTCAGGTCCCATCTTGACGGCAGCAAACTGTTTCTCAGCCCGGAAGACGCGGTACAGGTCCAGGAGGCCCTTGGATCGGATATCATGATGGTCCTTGATACCTGCATCCCCTGGCCTAACACCAGGGAGGAGACGGAAAAGGCGACAGCGCTTACCGGGCGATGGGCAGCCAGGTCCCGCAGGGCGCAGAAGGAAACCGGTCAGCTGCTCTTTGGTATTGTCCAGGGCGGCATGTTTCCGGATCTGAGGCAGCAGGCGGCCGAGGAACTCATTGCAATCGGTTTTGACGGCTATGCCATCGGCGGCCTGTCAGTCGGCGAGTCCAGGGAACTGATGTACGATATGACGGAATGTGCGGCCATGCACCTGCCGGACGATTACCCGGTCTATCTCATGGGAGTCGGCACCCCGGAGGACCTGGTGGAAGGAGTGTTCCGGGGTGTGGACATGTTTGACTGCGTTATGCCCACCCGGAATGCCAGAAATGGAATGCTCTTTACATCGCAGGGCAGACTTGTTATAAAAAATTCCTGCTATCGTGAAGATCAGAGACCGCTTGACGAAGAGTGTTCATGCTCCACCTGCCGGAATTATTCACGGGCTTATCTGCGGCATCTGTTCATGTGCAGGGAAATACTTGCCTATCAGCTCAACAGTATCCATAATATACATTACTACTGTTCGCTGATGGACCGGATGCGGACCGCCATTGAAAAAGACTGCTTTACCGCGTTCCGGCGCGACTTTTATGCAAGGCGGGAAAAGTGATGAACTCGCAGAAAATCGTTGAGTCCACATGGGCACAACGCTGAGATTGGGCGAGGCAAGCGAGCCCGCGAGACTCTGATAGACAATTATACAAGGTAGCCAAAAGTAAAAAAATACTTCCACCAGGAGGATATACAATGAGTGCCATAGCGTATGCAGCAAATGGAGCGGCCCCGGCAGCGGGCGGAGGGCTGGCAAGTCTGCTGCCGTTTGCCCTGATATTTGTCGTCTTTTACTTTCTGCTCATCAGGCCCCAGCAGAAAAAAGCCAAAGAACACCAGGCATTTCTTGACAGCCTGCAGAAGGGGAACGAGGTGGTGACCAGCGGCGGCATCCATGGCCGGATAACCGGGCTGACCGACACGGTGATCACCATGGAAGTTGCTGATGGCGTCCGGATCAAGGTCAGCCGCGCCTCCATTGCCACCTCGGCGGCCGAGGCAAAGAAACAGGGCGAAGCGCCGGCCAAATCTTCCGGCGGCTGAGGCATAAAAAGCTGTTAACCTGCTTCATCGTGCATGAAGCGATCATTGTTGCCCAAAGTGGTTCACTGGTACGTTGCCCAGCTTGTTGCACGGATAGCGTAATTTTCACAGGTTGCCGCGAGAAGCGTGCTAACCGGTGTCATCAGAAAACGACACGGCGTAGTCACGTGCCAAGACCATTCTGTTGCCTTTTACCGGCTACTCCTCCTGGCTGAAGATGAAAACCGAGTCCGACCATAAGGCTGTTCTTTTAAAAAGAGCTACCTATGCCTCTGTCACGGTTGCCCTGACACTGATTGCAGCCAAGCTCGCGGCATGGCTGATCACCGGTTCCCTGAGTGTCATGGCATCCCTTGTCGATTCACTCATGGACGCGGCAGCTTCGGCCATCAACCTTGTCGCGGTTCGCCTGTCTCTCCAGCCTGCCGATGAAGAGCATCGCTACGGGCACGGTAAGGCCGAGTTCCTGGCCGGTCTTGCCCAGGCCTCTTTTATTGCCGGTTCTGCTTTTTTTCTTGTTGTTCATGCGGTCGAGCGTCTGCGCAACCCTGTTCCCGTCCAGCAGGCTGCAGTCGGTATGATCGTTATGGTGGCCTCAATCGCGGTTACCCTTGCCCTGCTTGCCTACCAGCACCATGTCATCCGCCGGACAAATTCCACTGCCATCCGGGCGGATGCCCTCCACTATGCCACGGACGTGCTGACAAATCTCGGCACCATGGCAGCTCTTTTTTTCGCCTACACCGGCTGGCCCGGTCTGGATCCGATCTTTGCCATCATCATTGCCGGATATATTTTGTACAGCGCCTGCAAGATAGGATACGAGGCCGGACAGATGCTGATGGACCGGGAATTGCCGTCGGAAATAAGGCAAGAGATTTTCCGCATTGCCCAGTCACCTCCCCAGGTGAAAGGGGTGCATGATATCCGGACCAGGCAGTCCGGCCAGATCATCATGATCCAGCTGCACCTGGAACTTGAGGACGATATTCCTCTTATCAGGGCGCACGGCATTGCCCGGGCGGTTGAAAAGGAAATACTACGCTCCTGGCCCGAGGCGGACGTGATCATCCACCAGGATCCGGTTCACCTGACCATGAAGACCGAAAGGAAAAATTTTACATATTAAGGGCAGTATTTACCGCTTCCGCAAGTTCCTGAAGCTGAAAGGGTTTTATCACAGCCGCACAGAAGCCGTACTTTTCAAAAGCCGACATTATGGGATCGTTTGAGTAGCCGCTTGAGACTATGACCCGGGCATCCGGGTCCAGCTTAAGGATTTCCTGCACAGCCTCTTTTCCTCCCATGCCCCCGGGAATGGTCAGATCCATGATAACCAGGTCAAACTTCCGGCCCTGGTTCATGGCCTCCCGGTAGCGCGCAACAGCCTGTTTGCCCTCATGCACCGGTTCCGGCTCAAGGCCTAAGTGCAGCAGCATTTCAGAGGCAATATCCCGCACCATCTCCTCGTCATCCATGACGAGAATTCTGGCCCCTGGCCGGGGAACAGCCGGCTCTTTTTTCTGATCCTCCGGGGCAGCGCTTTTTCCAACGCCTGCCGGCAGCAGTATTGTAAAGGTCGTTCCTGCACCGGGGGCCGATGCCACCCGTATGGTTCCCCTGTGCTGACTGATTATGGAATGACAGATGGACAACCCGAGTCCGCTCCCCTTTTCCTTGGTTGTGAAGTAGGGATCAAAGAGATGTTCTGACACCGCGGTGGTCATTCCCGGACCTTCATCGGCAATGGTTATCTCCACCCAGCGGGTGAGAGGGGTATGCAGCTCTTCGACCTTGCCCTCGTAGTTGCGTGCCGAGATGGTGACTGTTCCCCCCTCTTCCATGACCTCCCTGGCGTTGAGGATCATGTTCTGGATAACCTGGCTCATCTGGCCCGGGTCAACTTCAACCAGCCACAGGTCCTCCGGTATCTGCACATCACACCGTACATTGCTGCCCCGCAGGACAAAAACAGACGAGTCCCGTATGATCCCGTCAAGAGATACCGTTCTACGGATGGGACTGCCGCCCCTGGCAAAGGTAAGCAGCTGCTGGGTCAGTCCCTTGGCCCTGAGGGAGGCCTTTTCCGCATCAAGGAGGAGGGAGGTTATTTTTTCGTCCCCGCCTTCGAGTCGGTGCATGGCCAGGTCAATATTGCCTAAAATTGCCGACAGGATGTTATTAAAGTCGTGCGCAATGCCGCCTGCAAGTATTCCGACTGATTCCAGTTTCTGGGTTTTCTGCAGCTCTTTTTCCATGCGGAGCCTGTCGGTCACATCCCTGAAGACGAGGACCACACCGATGATCCTGCTCCCGGCGTCACGTATCGGAGCGCCGCTGTCGGCAATATTCCGCCTGGTGCCGTCCCTGGCGAGGAGGATCGTCCGGTCGGGCAGGGTCATGATCTTTCCTGTTGAAAGAATCTGTTCCACCGGGTTTCCGCATTGCTCACCCTGGTCTCCATCCGTTGTTATGCAAAAAATTTCCTGCAGCGGTTTTCCGGTAGCCTCCTCCTGTTTCCAGCCGCACAGTTTTTCCGCCTCTTTGTTGAGCATCACCACCCGCCCCTCAATGTCAGTGGTAATGACCCCGTCACCTATACTGCGCAGGGTTACAGCTAATCGTTCACGTTCAGCGGCCAGGGCGTCCTGGGCCCGTCTTCTCTCCGTAATTTCCTGAAAAGAGGTCACCGTGCCGGCCAGGTTGCCGTCCGCATCCCTGAAAGGTCGGGTCGTCTGCAGAAAGATTTTTTCCGTGCCGTCCGAGAAAATTCTTGGAATCTCGCAGATTGACTGTTCCTGGCCCTTGAGGATAAGTTCAAGGGGACAGTCAGCACTGTGGCAGAATTTGCCCGGCCGTGATTCGTAGCATTTGAGCGGCCTGCCGTCTTTCCCGGGTGCAGGCCATGTCCTGCGATAGGCCTCGTTGGTCTCCATGAGCTCGTAGTCTATGGAGGTGATGCAGATCGGGGACGTGCTGTTGAAAATATTTTCCAGGGTGGCCGAGGTCTGCCGCAACCTTTCTTCCGCCTTCCTGCGCTGCGTATTTTCTTTCTGCAGGGACCGGTTTGCCAGCTCCAGTTCGCCGGTGCGCTTTTCCACAAGTTCCTCGAGATTGTCCTTGTAGTCCTCCAGCTCGCCGTGAATTTTCTGGAAACGCTGGAAATACACGCCAAAGGCGAAAATAACGATAAAGGCCGCTGTATTCACGGCCCCGCTGAACGGGGAGATACTCTTCCAGACGGGAGTCATGTCGCTATGGATGAGAAACTGTTTGACCAGGTGGCCGAATGAGCGGGAAACGGCAAAAAAGACAAAGGCGAGGGTCAGGAGAAAAATGTAGTCCCGGAAGATATCGTCGGGTTTTTTCCTGTTCCAGTCCCATGCACACCAGGCACACGCTATCGCGATGAGCAGGGTCACCATTGACCCGATGATATCAACCGCGATAACCGGAGTCCAGGGGACCGTCATGCCTTTTTCCTCCACGCATTGAGGGCGGCCAACAGGCAGAGAAAGGCCGGCACCAGCAGCAGGTGATCCAGCCTGCTCAGGTAAAACAGCACATCGCCCGGGGAAGAGAGAGTAAAGCCTGTTATCTTCCCGGCGCTCTGAATGAACCTGTCCGGACTGATGAGTTCCCTGCGCCAGTGGCCGTAAAAGGTCAGAAGGTTCCAGAGCAGGACCAGCACGATGAACAGCTTGAACGGAGTCCAGCCCGGACCACGGGCTGGCGAGTGGTGCAGGCGGTAGAAAAGGACAAGCATCCCGGTGATGAAGAGTATATGGCCTATCTGGTGCGATACCAGCCCTTCGGTGCCGCCATGCTGCTGAACCGCCCAGGCGGAATCCGGCAGAACCAGGCAAAGGGCCGGCGGAACAGCGCAGAAAAAGAGAACTCGAAAGAGAATGCAGTGTATTGTCCGAAAAACCATGCTCTCTTGTCCTTGGAAAACCTGTTGAGTGGCAGAAATTTGACCGGCATTGTCTTTATATTACGTTATTGAAATAATTTAGTCCAGCCTGGCCTGCTTCCTCTCATAATTTTTTATACCGCAGGATGATAGTCTGGGAGTCAGGGTAAATGACGATTTCCGGAAATCGTGGCAACGGGCCGCGGTATGGGGTAAACTTGAACAAACAGTGAATTCATGGAGGATGACATGGTGATTGAATGGGCATACATGCGCAAGGGCTGAGCCTCGTGCACCAAGGCACAGGCTGTGCTGAGTAAACAGCGGTTAAGTATCAGGGAAACGGTTGAAGCCAAAAAACAAAAAATTTCCGGTGATGAGGCCTGGGATTTTCTCAAAAAAGCCGGGGAAATAGTAGTGGGGCGCGGCAAAAAATATCTCGTCTTCACACCATCGGAGGAGAACAGGGAGGAAATTCTGCAGCAGTGCCTGGGAAGGACCGGTAATCTCAGAGCGCCGGCCCTGCGCATCGGCAGCAGGGACATTATCGGTTTCAATGAGGAGATGTACGAAAAATACGTGGGCTGATTCTCCTGTCCACAGGTTCGCTATGGCTGATATCAATCTCCACCTGCAGGATAAGCTGCACAGGCTGGCACGGGAGGGGCTCCTCCGAAAGGTCGTTTCCCTGGAGCATCATGGGCTGAGCAGGGTGTCCAGGTCCGGCCGGACCTGGCTCAACCTCTCGGGCAATGATTACCTGGGCCTGGCTGCAGACAGGGAACTTGTGGATGCGTTTCATCGCCGGATCAAACCTGAAACCCTTGTGGAAAGGTTTGGCCCCGGTGCTGCCGCTTCCCGCCTGATGAGCGGAAATTCCGGGTTGTACGACCAGCTTGAGGGCAGGCTTGCCGCCCTGTACGGTAAAGAACGCTGCCTGGTCTTCAACTCCGGATACCACGGTAATGCCGGTATACTGCCGGCCCTGGCCCGGAAGGGTGATCTGATTGTGGCGGACAGGCTGTGCCATGCAAGTCTCATCGACGGCATGCGTCTCTCCAGGGCCCGGTCTCTCCGCTACACGCATCTTGATTATCACCACCTTGAGGAGATCCTGGCAAAAAAACGAAACAGCTACAACCAGGTTTTCCTGGTCACCGAATCGGTCTTCAGCATGGATGGAGATACTGTTGACCTGCACAGGCTCGTTGCCCTGAAAGACAAGTACCGGTGCTGTCTGTACCTTGACGAGGCGCATGCGGTGGGTGTGCTGGGCAGGCGTGGCCTGGGTCTTGCCGAGCAGGAAGGGTGTGTCCAGGATATTGATCTGCTCTTCGGCACTTTCGGCAAGGCCCTGGCCGGCATCGGCGGCTTTGTCGCCTGTTCAGAGATCGTGGCCGATTACCTTGTCAACAGGGCGCGGACCCTGATATTCACCACCGGCCTGCCCCCGGTCTGCCTGAGCTGGCTCCTGTTTGTCCTTGACCGGGTGGTGGCGATGGAAAGCGAACGGGAACATCTGCAGGCGCTGGCCGCGAAGGTCCGCCGGGCCTGTACAGAGCGTGGACTGGCTACCGGTGGCACCACGCAGATTATTCCGGTCATGATCGGAGAAAGTGCCAGGGCGGTGGCGGTTGCGGAAGAGCTGCGGCAACAAGGGTTCTGGGTAACCGCAGTCAGGCCTCCAACCGTGCCGGACAGGACAGCCCGCCTGCGCCTGTCCCTTGCCGCTGACATGTGTGAAGAGGACCTGGCGCCTCTTGCCGGAATAATCGCGGGCTCCCTGGTATAACAGTATGCGGAACCACTGGTTGATCAGGGGGAGCCATTCCTCGTGTGTCCTGTTTTTTGCGGGCTGGGGCATGGACCCGGCCCCCTTTGCAGACATATCGCTGCCGGGGCACGACCTCCTCCTGATCTATGATTACAGTCAACTGGAAAGAACAGTCCCGTCGGAGATGGCTGGCAACAGGTACGACCAGCTGCATCTTGTGGCCTGGTCCATGGGGGTATGGGCTGCCGCCACCGTGCTTGACCGCGGCGCGGCCGGCTTTGCCTCAACACTTGCGGTAAACGGTACGCTGACGCCCATTGACGATACCCGTGGCCTTGGGACTGCGGTCTATGATACGATGATACACAACCTGACACCAGATACCCTGCATGCTTTTTATGATTCGATGTTTGCAGTTTCATCAGAGGCTGCCAGGTTCAGGGCCTGCCGGCCGCATCGTTGCCGGGAAGATCTCCGGCGCGAGCTGATCTCCCTGCGTGATGCATATCGTGAATTCGGCCCGGCGCCGGATATTTTTACCCGAAAACTTGTCTCCAGCCGGGACCGCGTCTTTCCGGCAAGAAATCAGCTCAGGGCGTGGGGCAGAGAAAACTGTATTCTTGTGAAGACAGGCCATTTTCCCTTTTATGACCGCCTCTTCCGCGAGACCATGTGGAGCAGCGCTACTCGGACAGAATGAATATAAACAAGGAACTGATACAGAGACGCTTCGCCCGGGCCGCAGCGACCTATGATCGTGAGGCAGCGGTACAGCGCCGGGTGGCTGACCGGTTGACCACCCTGCTGGGCCAGTATATTGGTCTGCCGCCGAAAAGAATTTTAGAGATAGGCTGCTGCACGGGACTGCTGACCCGGAAGCTGACCGCGCTCTACCGGGGAGCGGCCCTGTATGCCAACGACCTGGTGCCGGAATTTGCAGCGCCTGTTACGGAAAAAACAGCGGCTTCGCGCCATATTGTCTTTCTTGAAGGCGATATTGAAACACTGGCCCTTCCCCCGGATCTCGACCTGGTCATTTCCTCGTCCACCTTTCACTGGCTCACCGATTTTCCCGCCCTTGTCCGCAGGCTGTCCGAACAGATGACACCGGAAAGCACCCTTGCCTTTTCAATGTACAGCTCGCACAACCTTTTTGAACTGAGGGAAATAACAGGTATGGGGCTGCGATACTTCAATCTGCATGAAATCAGGGCGTGCGTGGCCAATCATTTTCATGTTCTCGCCGGCGAGGAAGAACATATCACCTACCGGTTCAAAACACCCCTGGATATTCTCCTGCATCTCAGGAAAACAGGGGTGAACGCGCTTGACACTCCTGTCTGGAACCGCTCAAGACTGGAGAGTTTCAGCCGGGAATACCAGGCCCGTTTCAAGGACGGAGACCACGTCAGGCTTACCTACCATCCAATCTATCTTGTAGCCCGCAAGTGAGAGGTTGAAAAGTTTTCATGGCCGATCCAGATACTGCCGGCGCCGGCAGCCGCCGCCTGTCCGCAGGACAGCTGAGTTCCTACCTGTATCTCCTGCGGAAAAATGCCAATTATCGCAGGTTCTGGTTCTCCGGCGTTATCAGCCAGGCCGGTGACTGGTTCAACTATATCGGCATTTTTGTTCTTCTTACCCGCCTGACCGGGTCAGGCGAGGCTGTCAGCTGGTTTCTGATTGCCAAGTTTATTCCCACAACCATTCTCGGCCCTGCTGCCGGAGTGGCTGCCGACCGTTTTAACAGGAAGGTTATTCTTGTCTGCTGCGACCTGTCCCGGGTTCTTGTCGTGCTCGGCTACCTGCTGGTCCGGGAGGCGGACCAGGCCTATCTCATCTTCCTGCTGGCCCTGCTGCAGGAGTCGCTCTGGAGCTTCTGGCACCCTGCCAGGCAGGCTGTTCTGCCCGATATCTGTACCAGGGAAGAACTTGGCATTGCCAATGGTCTTGCCGGTGCCTCCTGGTCGATGATGCTGGCCTTCGGCGCGGCCGCCGGCGGTTTTGTTTCCGCTGTCTTTGGCTGGCAGACCGCTGTTCTGATGGATGCCTTTTCTTTTCTCGTTTCCGCAACCATCATGATGACCGTTACTGTTACCGCATTGGCAGGCTGCCCGAAAAAATCGTTTTCGTTGATACGTATGATCGGGTTATACGATATTGTTGACGGAGTACGTTATGTCAGGAAGCATGGAGATGTGGCAGCGCTGCTTATTGTCAAGAGCGGCTGGGCCATGTCCGGCGGTATCCTGGTGTTGCTGGCTGTATTCGGCGAACAGGTTTTTTCCGACGGGGGCAGGGGAGGGATGAGCGGGCTGCTCTATTCCATGCGCGGGATCGGCGCCGCGGTCGGACCGATCCTTGCCTGGCGTATTTTCGGCGAAGGGTTGCAGCCCATGCGCAGGGCCATTGGAGCGGCATTTTTTATCTCGTCATTTGCCTACCTGGTGTTTTCCCAGGCCCCCAATATCGTTGTTGCCTGTATATTCGTCTTTATCGGCCACATCGGAGGATCTATCCAGTGGGTTTTCAGCACAACGCTTCTGCACCGCCTTGTCGACCACCGGTTCCGGGGCCGCGTCTTTGCCGCCGAGATGGCCCTGCTGACCCTGGTTCTCAGCCTGTCAACCTGGCTGACCGGGGTCGCCCTTGACCGGGGAATCGATCCCCGGACCATTGTTATCTGGCTGGCCCTGCTTTTTCTCCTGCCCGGCAGTATCTGGACGATGTACCTTGCACGTTTTGCCGGGCCAGGAGAAGAAATCTGGAGATCATGAATGCAAAAAATGCCAGGGAAAGAAAAAAACTGTACCGGGATCTTGTTTCGGTC
>JAJRVA010000159.1 GCA_024277485.1 Deltaproteobacteria bacterium
AACCGCATCATCAACGAGGTGCGCGGCGTCAACAGGGTTGTGTATGATATCTCGTCAAAACCGCCCAGCACCATTGAGTGGGAGTAACTCCATCAGTTGAAGCAAACCTGCGTTGCATTGCCTCACAGCCTTCAGACTGACAACCTGAGCAAAAAAAATGTGGAAAGTAAAAGTTGACAACGACAAGTGCACCGGCTGCGGAGAGTGCGTTGATTCATGCCCCGGCGAGGTGCATGAAATTGTGGACGGCAAGGCCGAACCGGTCAACGAGGAGGAATGCCACGGCTGCCACACCTGTGAGGCTGTCTGCCCGGTGGAAGCCTGTTTCGTAGAGGAAAAATAATAGGGAGGGAAGCATGGACCAATTCACCCAGTACGTACAACTCGCAAAGGACTGGCTCATTGCCACCGGCCCGAACATTGTCTTTTCCCTGGCCATCCTGGTTTTCGGGAGATGGCTCGCTCTCTGGGCCGCCCGTCTTGCAGGGAAGGCCCTGGTCAAATCCGGGATGGAGGAGACCCTGGTCCGCTTTCTGGATAAACTGGTCTACTATACCCTGCTTGCCGGCGTTATCCTGGCTGCAGCCGACCAGGTGGGCATCAAGACAACCTCTTTCCTGGCCATCCTCGGCGCCGCCGGCCTTGCTGTCGGCCTGGCCCTGAAGGATTCCCTGGCAAATTTCGCCTCCGGGGTCATGATTATCCTTTTCCGCCCCTTCAAGGTCGGCAACGCGGTCACTGTGGCCGGTGTAACAGGAAAGGTCGAGCGGATCGACATATTCAGCTCAATCCTTCACACACCTGACAACCAGAAAATTATCATCCCCAACAGCGCCATTACAAGCGATGTGATCATCAACATAACCGCCAACCCCACCCGCAGGATCGACCTTGTCATCGGTATCGGCTATGATGACGACCTGAAGGAAGCCAAGACCGTTCTGGAAGAAATCATCAAGTCAGACCCGCGTATTCTGGATGACCCGGCCCCCACCATCGCCCTTGGCGAACTCGGCGCCTCCAGCATAGACATCGTGGTCCGGCCCTGGGTCAAGACGGAAGAATACTGGGATGTCCGGTTTGATCTTGTCGAAAAAATCAAGCTGACCTTTGACGAAAAGGGCATTTCCTTTCCATACCCGCAACAGGATGTGCACATGTACCAGCACGCTGACCAGGCGTGAATTCATTGTAAAAGTGTACGCTGTCTTCGTGGCAGCCGTTGGACTGGTTTCCTCAAACCTTTCCTGCTATCCTTCTAGCTCGGAAACCAGGGAGGCGCGCAGGAACTCCCGGTTCAGCCGGGCAATGTTCCGGATGGAAATGCCCTTGGGGCAGACGACCTCGCATTCACGTTCATTGGTGCAGTTGCCGAACCCTTCCCGGTCCATGGCCCGCACCATTGACAGGGCCCTCTCCGTCCTCTCGGGCTGCCCCTGGGGCAGGAGAGCAAACTGGGAGACCTTGGCGCTGACAAAAAGCATGGCAGCAGCATTGGGGCAGGCAGCCGCACAGGCGCCGCACCCGATGCATGCCGCCGCGTCCATGGCCTGCTCAGCCCGGTCCTGGGCAACCGGTATGGCATTGGCGTCCGGAGCGCTGCCGGTATTCACGGAAATATACCCACCCGCCTGGATGATCCTGTCCAGGGCGGACCGGTCAACGACCAGGTCTTTCAATACCGGAAAGGCCCGGGCCCGAAACGGCTCAATGACCAGGGTCTGACCGTCTTCAAAATGACGCAGGTGCAGCTGGCAGAGCGTTGTCTCTCTTTCCGGGCCATGGGCTATCCCGTCCACAACCGCGCCGCACATGCCGCAGATTCCTTCCCGGCAGTCATGGTCAAAGGCCACCGGCTCCCTGCCTTCCATGGTCAGTTTTTCATTTAAAACATCGATCATCTCAAGGAAGGACATGTCCGTGTCAACATCCTCAAGACGGTACTGTTCAAAACCACCCTTCCTGTCCAGGCCTGCCTGACGCCAGACTTTCAGGTTGAGAGAAATTTTTCGCGCTGCCATGTTTAAGGGACCTGTATTTTTAACATTATTTATAGCTTCGCTGCGAGGGCTGCACATTCTCGAAAACCAGCGGTTCTCTGTGCAGCACGGCCGGTTTTCCCTCTCCTGCATATTCCCAGACAGCGACATGGGAATAGTTTTCATCGTCGCGGAGGGCCTCGTGTTCCTCGGTCTGGCTTTCCTCCCGCAGATGGCAGCCGCAGGACTCCCCGCGTTCCAGGGCGTCCCGGACCATAACTTCCGCAAACTCCATGAAATCCGCCACCCTGCCGGCCCGTTCAAGGGACTGGTTCAGCTCCCGGCCCGACCCCGGAACCGTTACCTTTTCCCAGAACTCTTCTCTCAGTTCCGGCACCAGGGCCTGCGCCTTTTCAAGCCCGGCCCGGTTTCTCGCCATACCGCAGTAATCCCACATGATCCTGCCCAGCCGCCGGTGGAAATGGTCCACCGTCTGCAACCCCTTTTTGCCGGAGCCTGTATTGCCAAGCAGGGCCGCAATGCGGCGGGCAACCTGCTCCTCTGCCTGGACAAAAGCCCCGTGTTCCGTATCCAGGCTGCCGTGGCCGGTTGCAACAAGATAATTGCCTATGGTGCAGGGCAGGATAAAATACCCGTCAGCAAGGCCCTGCATCAGGGCTGAGGCACCGAGGCGATTTGCGCCATGATCGGAAAAGTTGGCCTCGCCCAGGACAAACAGGCCCGGGACATTTGACATCAGGTTGTAGTCAACCCACAGCCCGCCCATGGTGTAATGGACGGCCGGGTAGATCATCATCGGGCTTTGGCCGGGATCCGCGTCAGTAATCTTTTCGTACATCTGGAACAGGTTGCCGTATTTTTTCATGATGGTGTCAAGACCGTCCCTGCCTATGGCATCCCGGAAGTCCAGGTACACGGCAAGGCCGGTTTCACCGACTCCCCGGCCCTCGTCGCACACCTCCTTGGCATTGCGGGAAGCGACATCACGGGGCACCAGGTTGCCGAAACTGGGATATTTTCGTTCCAGGTAATAGTCCCGGTCCTGTTCCGGTATATCGACCGGATCCCTGGAATCCCCTTCCTTTTTCGGCACCCAGACCCTGCCGTCATTACGGAGGCTTTCACTCATCAGGGTGAGCTTGGACTGGTAGTCGCCGTGCACGGGTATGCAGGTGGGATGAATCTGCACAAAGGAGGGGTTGGCAAAACCCGCGCCATGCTTATAGGCCCGCCAGGCTGCGGTGACGTTGGAGGCCATGGCATTGGTGGACAGAAAATACACATTGCCGTATCCGCCCGTGGCCAGGACCACCGCGTGTCCCGAGTATCGTTCCAGTTCACCGTTTATCATGTTGCGGCAGATAAGCCCCCGGGCCCGGCCGTCAATCATGACCAGGTCCATCATCTCGCGGCGGGGAAAAAGCGTCACCCTGCCGGCCGCCACCTGGCGCATCATGGCGGAATAGGCGCCCAGGAGAAGCTGCTGTCCGGTCTGGCCCCGGGCATAGAAGGTGCGGGAAACCTGGGCCCCGCCGAAAGAACGGTTGGCCGGCATGCCGCCGTACTCCCGCGCAAAGGGCACCCCCTGGGCCACGCACTGATCAATGATGGCATTGCTGACCTGGGCCAGCCTGTAGACATTGGCCTCCCGGGCCCGGAAATCGCCTCCCTTGATGGTGTCGTAGAAGAGACGGAAAATGGAATCACCATCGTTCTGATAATTCTTGGCCGCGTTGACACCGCCCTGCGCTGCTATGGAGTGGGCCCGGCGGGGACTGTCCTGGAGACAGAACGCCTTGACATTATAGCCCAGCTCGGCAAGGGTTGCCGAGGCGGACGCGCCTGCCAGGCCGGTCCCGACCACGAGAATATCATATTTTCGTTTATTGGCAGGGTTGACCAGTTTATTCTGAAAACGGCAGCTGTCCCATTTTTCAGCAAGCTTCCCATCGGGAATCGCGGCATCAAGTCGCATGGTTTTCCACCTTGTCAGAGGTTGAAAGAGGATGGGCTATCTCAAGCAGGTTCCCGTCCGGGTCCCGCAGGTAAACGGAAACTGTTTTTCCGGTTGCCCCGGTTCGGTTGACGGGCCCCTCGATAATCTCCACCCGCCTGTCCCGCAGGTGCTGTACAACAGCATCAATGGACGTGGATGTCAGCAGGCAGAGATCTGCCGAACCCGGGGTCGGTTTCGCGGCATGGGGCCTGAATTCCCTGCCGCAGCAGTGCAGGTTGATTTTCTGGCAGCCGAATGCCAGGGCCTTTCTGCTGCCGGCGAACTCCACGACCTTCATGCCCAGTACGCTGGTGTAGAATCTGCAGGTTGCGTCAATATCACGCACGGTCAGGACAAGATGATCCAGCTGTTCCACTTCCATAACTCATACCAGAAGAGCGCTGTTGACAAGAAGCAGGGAGACAATGAGCAAAAACACCCCGCCGATCAGAATGCAGAAAAACCAGGCACAGCACCTGATGAACAAATCATACCTGGGATGATTGATCCCGACTGACTGGAACATGGACCAGAAACCATGGCTCATGTGCAGGGCCAGGGCCAGGAGGCCGATACTGTATATGACCGTGTAAAGCGGCCTGCCGAGCACCTCTGCCACACTATCGGCAATGGTCCTGCCGGTATCGTCAAAATGAAAATTGTAGAGGTGAATACCGAGAAAACAGAGAATGATAAGCCCCGTATAGGGCATGGTCCGGGAGCCCCAGGTCCTGCCGCCGCCACTGCCGCTGACAGCATACCGGGCATCACGGGCCCGGTAATTACCGACAAAAAGGAGAAGCCAGGTAATGACGTGGGCAAGAAACAGAGCAGATAGTACAATTTCCGCAGCCCCAAGAAGAAATCCGAGCGCGTGCAGGTGTTCGGCGTAGGAGAGAAATGCCTCGCGTCCCCAGAAGATCGAGGCGTTGCCGGCCGCGTGGACAAGGAGAAATCCTCCCAGCAGGGAACCGGTGAGGGCCATGATATATTTTTTGCCCAGCGATGATGTCAGTGTCTGCACAACCCACGACATTGTTCTGTCCGCCTCGGATGTTTTTTGATAAAATAAAGAACAAAATCACTTTATCAATTCATCCGCAGAAAACAATGGGAAAAAATAAAAATCCCTCTTATGTGGAGCTGCACCACAACGGAATTCTGACCGAACGGGTACTGGCCGGTCGTTCCCTTCTTGAGAAATGCCGTGTCTGCCCCCACGGGTGCGGAGCAGACAGGCTCAATGGCCAGCTCGGGATCTGCCGTGTCGGCGCCAGGGCGAGGGTGGCGAGTTTCGGGCCGCACTTTGGCGAGGAATCCCCCCTGGTCGGCAGAGGCGGGTCGGGAACAATCTTTTTCGAGGGCTGCAACCTGCTCTGCATCTTCTGCCAGAACAGTGATATCAGCCACATCGACGAAAGAGGAGATGCCTCACCGCAGGCGGTGGACGACAGGCAGCTGGCTGAAATGATGCTCCACCTGCAGGACCAGGGATGCCACAATATCAACCTGGTAACCCCTTCACACGTGGCACCGCAGATCCTCTCCGCCCTGCCCCATGCCGTGGAAAAAGGGTTGCGCCTGCCCCTGGTCTTCAACACGGGCGGCTATGACAGCCCGGCAACGCTCCGCCTGCTGGACGGGATTATCGATATCTACATGCCGGACTGCAAGTTCATCACTGCTGCGGCTGCGAAAAAATATACCTCTGCGCCGGACTACCCTGAAGTGATGCAAAAGAGTATTGCAGAGATGTTCCGCCAGGTCGGCAACCTGGAAATCACTGCCCAGGGAATCGCGGTTCGCGGTCTCCTGGTGCGGCACCTGGTCATGCCCGGCCTTCTGGACGAGACTGAGGGGGTCCTCGAATTTCTGGCAGACACCATCTCCAGGAAAACCTATATCAACATCATGGACCAGTACAGGCCATGTCACCGGGCATTTAACGTTGAGCCCATCAACAGGGGCCTGTCGGGAAACGAGTATGAACAGGCCCTGCAGACGGCAAAGCGCCTTGGCCTGCATAACCTCGACCAGCGGGACTGGTCGAGAATCCTGAGGTTCACGGGTCAATGACCCGGAGATGGGAAGGATTACACTTTTCCCTGTTCTTCCGCCCTGTGCAGCCCTTCCATGAGCAGTTTCATGAAATAGCCTATTTCCGGGGCATCAAAATCCTCCGGCGGCAGGCCGGGAGTAAACTTGTACAGACCCTCCGATTCCCTGAATATTTCATAGAACGCATTCTTGCCCCGTTCACCGGCGTAGCTCGCCCTGATGATGCTGCCCTGCCGCAGTGAAAAACGGGCCGTCCCCCTGGAGAGCTGGGAGATGGTCAGGATGCCGGTCCTGCGGCCGGCATTCAGGGTCTGGAACAGGGCTTCCGGCGGTATTTCCTGCAGTTTCCCGGCCATGCTCGACACGATATCTCCGCTGCGGTACTTGTTTGCAAGCGACAGACGCCGGGCCAGCAGTCTGGTGAAATAGGTGTGCAGGGTCGGGTACTTGCGCAGGATTCTCCTGAATTCACGGTTATCGATGTACAGGAGTTCGCAGTCCACGGCAGCCTGGACCGTGGCGCTTGCGCTCTCCTCACTGAGCAGGCTCATCTCTCCGAACACATCTCCCACGACCAGGGAGGCAATGGGAAGGGCCGCGTCATTGAGGACACTTACCCGGCCAGCGATAACGACATAAAAGTTGTCCCCCCGGTCGCCCCGGCGGACAATAATTTCGTCCTCGACATACTTTCTCCGATGAAACTGTTTGACCACATCGGCGAGATCAGTCCGGTCAATATTCCTGAAAAAGGGAAAATTCTGCAGGAGAAGCAGCAGGCCCTCCTGGCCGCTCGTGTCTTCTTCGGGAAAATCCTCCTCAAGAAAATCTTCCAGCCTGTTTTCAAGGCGTATCCTGCCCGGGCAACCGCTGCAGGTGACAACTCCCTCCGGGATAAGGTCCGCCCTTTCGTGCTCAATAATAAGCCTGCTGAAATCACTGCACAGAATCTTGCAGTTATCCCGGTGAACCGGATTGTTGATGACCATGGTCGTCACCAGGGAACTGTCCTCAGCATCGTCCATGGGCACGGCAATGCCGGAAACACCAAAACGGTCACCGGGTCGATAGAGCGGGCAGTCGCTGACCTTGAAAACTCTGAATGATACCTTATTGAAATTCATACAACTCCTGCATGCCTGCCGGCTGAGATTCCTGTTGAACAGGAAGGAAATGAAGGTGATTTATTCACCACATTCGTCTATTATGCACGCAAGACCGGTAAACAGACAAGGAATATCTTCACAGGACAGGAATGAATCCACCCCATACACACTTCATACGGGCAGGACAATGTTGAGAACATCCGTGTCTCCGGAGGGTCAATTCCGTGTCGCCCTGCACCGCCCCTCATGCAGTGTCGCCAACCTGCGTGAACAGGACAGGGTATCAGTACTTGGCCACACCGCTGATGGACGCCCCTGCGACAATCGTATCAATTTCCCCCGGGGGGATATCCATGTCGCGTCGGCAAAATGGATCTATGAAATACCCAATGCCTTCCCGTTTCGCGGCACCACATATATTGATTCCCGGTGGGCGGCAAACAGGGCTGCCGACCCGGCCTCGATAGCCTTGCCGCCCACCCCGGACTGCTCGCTTCTGCAAACGCTCGGCAGACATCTGGACCGGGACCAGGCTGCTGCAGTTATTGCTGACCTGCCGATCCAGGTCCTGTACGGTCTTGCCGCAAACTCAACTGATCCTGAAGAGCTTGCCCTGCTTGCCGACAGCTGCTGCCGTTTCGAGTACAGCAATGCCGGGGAGCCCACCGGTCTGCGCCATGTTCAGGACGGACGCGGGCGCTGCCGGCCGGATATTGACAACCATGACCTTTTTGAAACCATTGCCAACAACCCGGCCCTGCCGGATGCATATAAAAAAATCATGGTACTCAGGCCGGGCATCCAGGGGACAAGTGAAATTGTCGGTGAATGGTGTTCTCCGCACAGTCATGTCTTTGAATACCTGCGCAGCAACAGCTACATCCCCTGGGGCCATTTTGCCTCCAACATGGCGGATGATGCCGTCCGCTACCGGACCACGGATCTGTCCGGGGAGGACATGCAGGGGCTCCGGCATCTCTACTACCAGAGAATGTATGTTACGCTGGCGGAAAAAATCGGGATCACGAATATTGCCCGGCGCAGAAGACTGACTGTTGATGAACTGGAAGGGCTGCGGCAGGAAATCCTCGCTTCGGCGGAGGACGACATCGAACACCTGGCCACCTTCTGGGGCTGGAACTTCGGCTACGACTTTTCAGCATCCGGCTACCGGTTGCACGCCTCCCACCAGATGATCCACCAGCAGTACGCCATGGTCCCCGAAGAGGTGGCAACCGCAGACGCAATGCAAAAAATACCGGCCTACAGCAGTGGAGACATGGTGGCCGATGTGGCGGAACAGTATCATAAAGAGACCAACAGTGATTTTTTCGATGATTTTTTAGCGGCAATCAGGAACAATAGGCGCACAGATCAGGGGGAGGGCGAAAAGAGCCTGATTGTCTGGGAAGACGCGCATGTGCTGCTCTTTGTCCCCAAGGCCCAGGTCTCCCAGTGGGAGCTGCAGCTCGTGGTCAAGGCAGACTCCCCGCAGGGTCCGGTGGGAAACGTGTTTGAGGCCGATACCGCGGTCAGGCAGTCCATTGACCGGGGTATCCTGCTGGCCCAGCATATCTATGCCGGCATGAATGCAGCAATGGTAACCTCAATTGAATTTCCCAAGAGGCTCGGCATACAGAACAATCAACGGCTGCTCTACTCGTTTCTGCCCAAGCTGCCCTGGGCAATGGGGGCCTTCAGTGAAGCGCACCTGCGTTTTATCTGCGGCCATTATCCCGAGGATTTTGCTGCCTGCTGCCGGGTTGTCAGGTGGAAGGTGGAAGGGGTACAGTAACCGATAACAACAACTCTATTATGAACCAGGAAAACAACAAAAAAGGCTATTACGGCGAGTGGGGCGGAGCGTTTATCCCCGAGGTGCTGCACGAAACATTTGTGCAGCTCAACATCGCCTACCAGGAGGCGCGTTCCGACGCATCGTTCTGGCAGGAATATCTCGAACTCATGGGGAACTACTCCTGCCGGCCGACCCCCTTGACCTTTGCGGAAAACTTAAGCAGCCGCTTCGGCGGGGCCAGGATCTACATTAAACGCGAAGACCTCAACCATACCGGGGCGCACAAGGCAAACAATGTCATGGGCCAGGGGCTGCTGGTCAGGCGGATGGGCAAAAAGCGGGTCATCGCCGAGACAGGCGCCGGTCAGCATGGGGTGGCCACGGCCACCATGGCGGCACGGTTCGGTCTTGACTGCACCATCTACATGGGCGAAGAGGATGTTGCCCGGCAGCGGCCCAACGTCTTCTGGATGGAAAAATTAGGCGCCACTGTTGTGCCGGTCAGCGACGGGGCCAGAACATTGAAAGATGCCATCAACGAAGCCTTCCGGGACTGGGTTACCCGCATGGATGACACCCACTACGTCTTCGGCACGGTCTGCGGCCCCCATCCTTTTCCGGAGATGGTGGCCTGGTTCCAGTCAATCATCGGCCAGGAGGCCCGGGGCCAGATCAGGAAACAGCATGGCGCCCTGCCCGCTGCCGTGTACGCCTGCGTGGGCGGCGGCTCAAATGCCCTGGGAATTTTCCAGGGCTTCATGGAGGACAACGAAGTCCAGCTGGTCGGGGTGGAGGCCGGCGGCAAGGGGCTGGACACGGACCAGCATGCCACCCGCATGACGGGGGACCGGGCCGCACCCGGAGTTGCCCAGGGGTATAAAACCATGTTTCTTCAGGACCGCGACGGCCAGATGCTCGATACCCACTCCATTGCCGCCGGGCTTGATTACGTGGGTGTTTCCCCCATCCTCGCCCACCTGGGCCAAACCGGCAGGGTACGTTTTGAGGCGGCAACAGACAAAGAGGTCCTGGAAGCGCTGGAGCTGACCATGAAAACCGAGGGCATCATACCCGCTCTTGAATCGGCGCATGCCTTTGTCCAGGCCTTCAAGGATGCCCCGCAGCTGTCCAGTGATGAGGCAATCATCATCAACATGTCCGGCCGGGGAGACAAGGACATCTTTACCATTGCCCACTCCTTTGATGACCCTTCCTGGAAGGACTTTATCATAGGCCGGGCAGACGAGTACCGCACATAAACGAAAGCTGCGCGTTCACCGGCAGCCCGCAGAATGTTACACGTGGAAGAAAAATGAACCTCACTGCTGATATACAACAACGGCTGCAGAACAAACCCATCCTGCTCATGACCCACCTTGTGCTGGGTTACCCCTCGCTTGATGTCAACCGCCGGGTCATCCGGCGGATGGCGGAAAACGGGGTGGACTGCATTGAGCTGCAGATCCCCTTTTCCGAACCCATGGCCGACGGTCCGGTCATCCTCAAGGCCAACCAGGATGCCCTGAAATCAGGAACCAGGGTGGAGGAATGTTTTGCCTTTGCAGAAGAAATCATACAGGAATTTCCCCGGGTCAATTTTCTCTTCATGACCTATTACAATATTATCTTCCGCTACGGTGAAGAGGCCTTTATCAGGCGGTCGGAAAAAATCGGCATCCGCGGCTTCATCGTCCCGGACCTGCCGCCGGAAGAGGGAGAATCCTATTTACGCCTCAGCAGGGAGTCCGGCGCCGCGCCGATCATGTTTTTCACCCCGACCAGTACGGAAGAACGCATGCGGGAGGTATCGCCCCTGGGAGACGGCTTTATCTACTGTGTTGCCCGAAAGGGTGTCACCGGCCGGCAGACGGAAATGGACGATACCCTTGCACAGAACCTGACCAGGTATCGCCAGGCGACCGATCTCCCCCTGGCGGTAGGCTTCGGCATCAGCACCCGGGAAGACGTGGCCATGCTTGAAGGCAGGGCCGACATGGCGATCATCGGCACCGCCACCATCCGGCTGGTGGACGAGCAGGGAGCCGATGCGGTGGGCCCTTTTATTGCCGGCCTGTTAGAGACATGACTCAGTGCTGCCAATGCAGACAACATTTTTCCTGCAGGCTCAACGATACGGCTCACGTGGCCTTATGGAGCACAGCGGAACAAGCACCCTATTGCCGGGCTGCTTTCTCTTTATTGTGCAACCTGTTACCAAGCATTTTCCCAAGTTCGACCTGCACCCTTTCTGCCAAAAACATCTTCAACAAAGACTGATAAGGGACATCCTTTTTATTGGCCAATAATTTCAATTCATTCAAAAGATTTTCTGGCAATCTGAGTGAAATGGTCTTTAAAGATGGTTTTAAAGCAGGCAAAATGAGCCTTTCGCCACTGTTCCATTCAATATATTCTGATGAATCGTGTGAGGACCAGAATTCTCTTTCCTGCGCTTCGTTTTTAAATTTTGGTATTTTTTTCTTTTTCATCATATTGCCCCGTATATTTTTCTCTCCTTTTTACTCATGTCTCTGGCTGAGATGATGCGTATCTTTGTGTTTCTCACAGTAAAAACAACAAATAATTTTCTGCACAAGTCGGTGAGACCCAATGCATAGAAGCGAACTTCCATGTCTGAATGTTTCTCATCAAAATGAATAATAAGTGGCTGGTTAAAAAAAATTTCTTCACATTCGCTGTTACTGACTCTGTGTTTTTCCCAATTTTTGTCTCTGTTGCCTTCATCCCAGTCAAAGCCGGTACAATCGAGAAGCAATTTCTTGAATTTTCCTTTCATACCGTAAGTATATGTCACAAATATACACTAATCAAGAAAAAATTTCCTCGCACACGAAGGGGGGGGCAAGCCGAAAACGCCGGGCAAGTTCCTTACATGACACGAGAAGCTGTTTCATCATGGCCCTGATTCATGCATCAGTTGGCAGGAGCGTCGGCAGTACTATTTTACGAATGGAAAGAAAGCCGCTGCATGACATGCAGCTCCGTAAAAAAAATCAATACCATGCGAGCGAGCCCCTCAAAGCGCCAAGGGAAGACGCGACCCCTTTTTCTCGGATCATTTGCAACGGCATTGACCAGGATGTCGTTTTTTCCTTGCAATTATATTTGACAATGATAAATGTTTGGTGTACCTAAACATAACTTTTTTGAACGAGGTATCATGTGACCGGGAATCCACCGAAAATCTCCTGTCCCTGCAGTATCAGGCAGGATACGGGATGCGGGAGAACAGACAGACCGCTGCCTGGAAATACCACACCGTTGTCCTCTGTCAGCGGCTGTGAAAAGTTCAGGGTATGCAAGATAAGCGGCGACCGCAGGATGTGCGCCCGCATGGCCCAGCTGGGAGTGTTGCCGGGCAGCGAAATGGAACTTATCTGTCCCGGCAGGTCAAAATTCATGATCCGGGTCAAGGGCAGTACGGTTACACTGGATGAACTGCAGGCACAGCATATTCTCGTGACCCCTGCATAATTTTTTAGTTTTTTTTAACCCTATTCTTAGCCTCCCCTAAAACAAACAAGGGACGCAAACATGCAGAACATACTTATCCTGATCATTGTCGCCGTATGTGCCTTTTTCATCGGCCGTCGTCTTTACCGGAATCTTCGCAACGCCGGAGAAACAGGTGGATGCGGCTGCAGTTGTTCCGGGTGCTGGCCAGACACCAGGTCATCCTGCCGGACATCCCCGTCAGAAACACGATAAGACCCGTCATCTCCCTCAATGAGCAGCAACAGAATGAACATCGCCCTTGCCGGAAATCCCAATGCCGGCAAGACAACCCTTTTTAACCGTCTCACCGGCGCCCGCCAGCACGTGGGAAATTATCCCGGTGTTACGGTGGAGAAAAAAACCGGCACCTTTCACCATAAAGGGACCCAGCTTGTTGTTACCGATCTTCCCGGCACCTATTCGCTGACCGCCTATTCGGTGGAAGAACTGGTTGCCCGCAACTTCCTTGTCAATGAGAAGCCGGACGTGGTGATTGACATTGTCGATGCCTCGAACCTTGAGCGCAACCTCTATCTTACCTGCCAGTTCATGGAGCTGGGGATCCCGGTCATCATCGCCCTGAACATGATAGATGTGGCCCGCAGCCGGGGAGTTGAAATCAACCACGAAAAACTGGCCCAGCTGATGAGGGCCCCGGTGGTACCGATAATTGCCCGTACCGGCGAGGGGCTGGAGCAGCTTCTGGATACCGTTCTGCAGTGCAGGGATGATACGGCCAGGGAGTGGCAGCCCCTGAATATCTCCTACGGCGAGGACCTGGACCGGGTGTTGAAAGACATTGTTCCCGTTATTGAAGAAAACGAATTGCTGACCGACACCTATCCTCCCCGCTGGACCGGCCTGAAAATCCTGGAAAATGACGACCAGATCCTGGACAGGGCAATGCATGCCGACAAGACCCTGACCCATGGCCTGCTGACCAAAAGCGACGAGATCACCCGCCACCTGCTTACGACGGTTGAAGCCTACCCGGAAGCAATCATTGCCGACCACCGCTACGGGTACATCAAGTCCATCCTGCGCCAGGGAGTGCAGGCCCGGCATTTTGACGCTGACCGGCTGTATACTTCCGACAAAATAGACAAGATAGTGACCAACCGTTTCCTGGGGCCCATCATTATGGGCCTGATCCTTTTCGGGCTGTACAGTGTCACCTTTACCTACAGTGCCGTGCCTGTGGGCTGGCTGGAATTATTTTTCGGCTTCCTGGGCAGCACCATCGACACCCTTCTTCCCGACGGTCCGGTTAAATCAATGATCATTGCCGGAGTCATTGACGGCGCCGGCGGCGTCCTCGGCTTTGTACCCATTATCATGTTCATGTTTTTCGGCATAGCCGTGCTGGAGGATTCCGGATACCTGGCCAGGGTTGCCTTCATGATGGACCGCATATTCCGTACTTTCGGGCTGCACGGCTCTTCGGTCATGCCGTTTATCCTCTCAGGGGGTATTGCCGGAGGCTGCGCCGTCCCCGGTGTCATGGCAACACGGACTCTTCGTTCCCCCAAGGAAAGAATGGCGACCCTTTTGACCGTCCCGTTCATGAACTGCGGCGCAAAAATTCCTGTGCTTGCCCTGCTTATCGGCGCTTTTTTTTCCGAACAGCAGGCCCGGTACATGTTTCTCGCCACCGTGGTCTCCTGGAGCGTGGCCCTGCTGGCAGCCAAATTCCTTCGCATGACAGTGCTGCGCGGCGAGCCCACCCCCTTTGTCATGGAACTTCCCCCCTACCGGTTTCCCACGTTCAAGGGACTGCTCATTCACACCTGGGAACGCACCTGGCAGTATATCAAAAAGGCGGGGACCGTTATTCTTGGGATATCAATCCTGCTCTGGGCAATGATGACCTACCCCGGGTTGCCTGATGAGGATATGCAGAATTTTGCGCGGCAGAAAAGCCGGG
>JAJRVA010000160.1 GCA_024277485.1 Deltaproteobacteria bacterium
GAGCGGCTGTTTGCCCGCCTGGAAGATATTGATCTGCCCGTGAAACAGAAAGGCGTGCAGCACCATTTTGTTGCACATGCCAGGAGGATGCTGCAGGATGCGTCCCCCCGTAATCTGAACCAGGCCCTCATGGAATCAGGGGCCCTGGTGTGTACTCCGAAGAACCCTGACTGCCACAACTGCCCTGTTCGGAAACAGTGCAGGGCACTGGCGGCCGGAACGGTTTCTGAGCGCCCGGTAAAAGGAACAAGGAAACAGGTTATTGATATTGTCATGGCATGTACGATCCTCATACGTGATGAAAAGATATTTATTCAGCAGCGGCAGTATGAAGATGTCTGGGGCGGGTTGTGGGAATTCCCAGGTGGCAGGATGAAGACGGGTGAATCTCCCGAGGAAACAGCGGTGCGCGAACTCCTGGAGGAAACAGAGCTTCAGCCCGGGCCGCTGGAAAAGTATGCAACCGTGACCCATTTTTACACCCGCTACCGGGTCACGCTCCATTCGTTTTTGACCGGTATCAGCGGGGATGCCCAGCCCAGGCTGCATGCCGCCCTGCAGTACCGCTGGGTCTCTCCGGATGAACTGGAACAGTACCCCTTTCCCGCAGGACACCGCCGGATGGTTGAGAAATTGAAAAATACCGGCAACAGACTCGTGGTGAACATCTGATGCTCCGCCTTATTTTTACCCCCAGGATGCTGGTGTCCTTCCTGATGGGCTTTTCCTGCGGTGTACCGCTGCTGTTGACGCTTTCCGTGCTCCAGGCATGGATGAAGGAAGAGGGGGTGGACTTGAGCGTTATCGGTCTGTTTGCCCTGGTCGGCCTGCCCTATACCCTCAAATTTGTCTGGTCCCCGATTCTTGACCGCTTTACCCTGCCTTTCCTGGGCCGGCGCCGGGGCTGGCTCCTGGTTGTCCAGATCCTGCTGGTGGTCGCCATTGGCGGGCTTGGTATGACTGACCCTGCGGAGAATCCCTGGCTGGTGGCCTTTGCCGCCTTTCTGGTTACCTTTTTTTCCGCCTCCCAGGACATCGTTGTTGATGCCTACCGCCGGGAGGATTTAAGCGATATCGAACTTGGGCTCGGTTCCTCTCTGTATGTCAACGGCTACCGCGTCGGCATGCTGCTTGCTGGCAGCGGCGGCCTGATCCTGGCTGACCATTTTGCGTTTTCCCAGGTATACCTGTTTTTAGCGGGCAGCCTGCTCATCGGGGTGGTGACAACCCTTTTCTGCCGCGAGCCCGAGGTGGCTGAAGGCACGCCGAAAACTTTTCGCGAAGCAGTGGTGGATCCGTTCGTTGAGTATTTTCAAAGGGACAAGGCCCTGCTGATCCTTTCTTTCATACTGCTGTACAAGATCGGCGACCAGATGGCATCCACCATGACCACGCCTTTTTATCTCGATATCGGCTTTACCAAGACAGAGATCGGGGCGGTTGCCAAGCTGTTCGGGTTCTGGGCAACCATATCCGGGGGGCTGCTGGGCGGGATAGTCCTCCTGAAGGCGGGGATCAGGGGGGCCCTGTGGGGGTTTGGTATCCTGCAGGCCGTGTCGACGGCCGGGTTTTCCCTTCTTGCCATGATCGGCAACAGTGTGCCCGCCCTTGCGGCTGTCATAGCCTTTGAAAATCTAAGCGGCGGCATGGGAACAGCGGCCTATGTTGCCTACATGGCAAGCATTACCAATAAAAAGTTTACCGCTACCCAGTACGCGCTGCTGTCGAGCCTGATGGGAGTTCCGCGCGTGCTTGCCTCGGCCCCCACCGGATTCATGGTGGAATCGCTGGGTTGGATTACTTTTTTTATCGTGTGTACACTGGTTGCCGTACCCGGACTTATTCTGTTAAAATGGATAGATTAAGGTATAATGAACTGTTGTTTCTGGTGAGTGCCGTGGTAATATCAGGGGACAGGGGACAGGGGACAGGGGACAGTTCCGGTAGACCTGTCCGCTTTGAAGGCAGTATTTTTTACAACAGGTTGTATAATCATGCAAGTTGAGTGACGTGTTCCATGACCATACGAATATATAATACACTGACCCGGAAAAAAGAGCCCCTGAAACCTCTTGAAGAGGGGCATGTGAAACTGTACGTCTGCGGCATCACGTCGTATGATTACTGCCACTTGGGACATGCCAGGTCTTTCCTGGTTTTTGATATGATTGTCCGTTACCTGCGATATCGCGGCTACAAGGTTACCTTTGTCCGCAACTTCACTGACATCGATGATAAAATTATCAAGAGGGCCAATGAGCAGGGAATTGATGCGCAGGGTCTGGCCAACCGGTTTATTGAAGAGTTCTACCGGGACACGGACCGGCTCGGTATCCTCCGGCCCGAGATTGAGCCGCGGGCCACGGAACATATTCCGGAGATGATCGAGCTGATCCGGGAGCTTATTGACAAGGGACTGGCTTATCAGTCCGGCAATGACGTCTATTTCCGGGTCGAGCAGTTTGGCCAGTATGGTCGTCTTTCCGGCCGCAACCTTGAAGATATGCAGGCGGGCGCACGCATAGAGGTCAATGAGCAGAAGCAGCATCCCATGGATTTTGTCCTGTGGAAGGGGAGCAAGCCGGGAGAGCCGAAATGGGACAGTCCCTGGGGACAGGGGAGGCCGGGCTGGCACATAGAGTGTTCGGCCATGAGCAGGAAATATTTCGGCGAGACCTTTGATATCCACGGCGGCGGCCAGGACCTTGTCTTTCCACATCATGAAAACGAGATCGCCCAGTCCATGGGCGCGACCGGCAAGCCGTTTGCCAACCTCTGGATTCATCACGGTTTTGTTACCATCCGCGATGAAAAGATGTCCAAGTCACTCAATAATTTTCTGACTATTCGCGAGGTGCTTGAGCAGTACCCGCCGGAAGTCATCCGGTTGTTTATTTTTTCCACCCATTACCGGAATCCGCTCGACTTTTCCGAGGCTGCCCTGCAGGATGCCGCTGCCGGTCTGGACCGGATGTATGACTGCCTTGCCCGTATTGCCGCCTGCGAGAGGGGCAATGCCAAACCGTCTGTCACGGCTAAGGATCGTGAGAAAGTGGAGTCCCTCAGGCAGCGGTTTGAATATGCCATGGATAATGACTTTAACACGGCCCGGGGTATCGGTCTGCTCTTCGACACTGTCAAAATTCTGAACAAGGGCGTGCAGGCGGCCGGTTCCAGACCCTGCCCAGAGGATCTTGACCTGTTGCGGCAGGGTGGCGGGACTGTCAGGGAACTGGCCGGGATCATGGGGCTTCTGCAACAGGATGCGGTTACCTGGATTGAGTCGAAAAAGAAGAAGTTGCTGGCCGGGCTCGCTGTAACTGTTGAGGATATTGAGAAAATGATTCAGGATCGTGCCGGGGCCAGGCAGAAAAAGGACTGGGCAGCCGGTGATGCGATCCGTGATCAGCTCCTGAAGCACGGTATTGAACTCAAGGACGGGCCTGACGGGACAACCTGGGACATTAAGTTGAAAGTTGAAAGTTCGTAAAGTTCGTCAAGTTATCAAGTTTGTCAAGTTGCAAGTTGCAAGGGATGAGGCGGTAAGAGACAGGAGGTGAGAGGTATGCGTTTGCC
>JAJRVA010000161.1 GCA_024277485.1 Deltaproteobacteria bacterium
GATAATTATTCTCGCCCGTGCCCAAAGGGGGCCATTATGAGACTGGGGACTGAGAGATAGTCAGCCAAGGTTTCGCCGCGTAATTTTTCTTTGTATTTTCATATCGTTACCCCCTTAGCCTGACGGCTATGGGGAACAGGTATGTACCGATCAGGCCGATAAGCAGGAACTGGCACAGGCAGACCCCGATATAGGCGATGATTTTTCCGCCCATGAGGAGCAGAGGAGAGGCCGGCAGGGAGTTGAGACGGATCTGGATTCCGGATTTACGTTCCTGCAGGATTGAACCGGCAATGGGGATAGCGGTAAAAAAGAGGCCGAACAGTGCCCAGGCCGGAACATTCTGCTGGACCGGATTATACTCTTCTTTGCCATCAACCGTCCCGGCGTCCTTGATGGTCAGCAGGGGGCTGGCAAGGAGATCCGCCAACCCGGCTTCCGGCAGGGGCGAGAATTCTCTGGGAATGTCAAGTCCGGCCATTGCAGTCTTGAGCAGCCCCTCCAGGTTGTTCATCTTAGCCTCCACCGAAACCGCCTGCACAGCCATCTGCAGTTGGGCCTTTATTCCTGATTGCAGCCCGGCCATGATACCGGGATCAAAAAATACCTGTACTGCGGGTACTGCCGTAGAGTCGCCTGAATCCCCTGGAGTGTTCTGGAAAGTCTCTGTCAGCCGTGCGTCAAATTCAGCTGAAGCCCCCTCTGCCAGCACTGTGCCGACCTGATATTCACCTGCGTTAACTGCTGCTTCCAGCTCAGCACTACTGTGTTCTTTCTTGTCCCATACCAGAACTTCAAGGTTGCCGGCGGCCAGCTGTCTGTGCAGGGCGGTGCCGAGATCGCCGTCGTCCAGGTCAAGAAAGACCATCCTGGTTTTGGCCTGGCCGGTGAGTTCCATAACATTTTCCTGGACCAGGGTAATGACCACAACCAGGATTGCCGGCATGAGAAAGAGAACCAGCAGTCCTGCCCGGTCCCGGCTCAGGAGCAGGAGTTCTTTGCCGGCGGCGGCAATAAATGTAATCATATGCTCTGAGTTGGTGGTGAGGGGAGTTTAGGTGTCACGGAGTTGTTGTCCGGTCAGGTGGAGAAAAAGAGATTCCAAATCAGTTTGGCCTTCCTGTTCAAGTAACTGGTCGGGGGTGCCCTCGGTGAGCAGTTGTCCCCTGTCGATGATGCCGATCCGGCCGCAGAGTTTCCGGGCCTCTTCCATATAGTGGGTTGTGTAGAGGATCGTGGTTCCGTTCTGGTTGAGTTGCAGAAGCTGTTTATGGATCAGGTTCCTGGACTGGGCATCAATGCCGACCGTCGGCTCATCGAGCAGGAGGAGATCCGGATCATTGATCAGCCCTGCCGCCAGGTTCAGTCTTCGTTTCATGCCGCCGGAAAATGTGGAGACCCGGTACTCTGCATGTTCCTCAAGGGCCGCAATCTGAATGCATTCGGAAATGCGATCCAGCAGTTGCCTGCCGCTGAGACCGTACAGCTTGCCAAAAAAAGCAAGATTTTCACGGGCGGTCAGTTTGTCATACAGGGCTATATCCTGCGGTACCAGGCCAATGATCTGTTTTATTTTTCGGGCATGGTCGCAAAAGTCCATCCCCATGATCGATATTCTGCCGTCTTCCGGCATGAAAAGGCCGCTGAGCAGGGCAATCATTGTTGTCTTGCCGGCGCCGTTAGGGCCGAGCAGACCATAAAATTCACCCCTGTCTACAGTCAGGCTGCAGTCGTCGAGGGCCGGGCCGGTGGTTTTTGCATACCGGTGCACCAGTGTTTCGGCTCTGATGGCATGTTCATGGCTGTTCACGCTGTGACCTGTACTTTGCTTAGGCCCTGCTGCTTGACCCAATGATTTAGCTCTTGGAAGACCTTTTCCTCCATTTGGGCGCAGATGCGAATTGTTTCGGCCATGGCCGGATAGGTGTCCTCCGGCCGGGCCCGCTTTCTGCAGATACGGGCCGCCATGACCCCGAACTGCCGCCAGGTATCGCCTGCTTCTGCAAGCAGGGCGGCGCAGTTACGTACAACGGGGTCCTGCAGCATCTCGCCGCTTTCCTGGAGAAAGGCCCCGTACATGTAGCGGAATCCGCCGCCCCCGGTACCGATTTCCTCCTGCATGCGGACAACATGGCCCAGGTGCAGGTCTGCCCGATCCCGGCCCAGACGCCGGGGCCAGTGTTCCAGCCGTTCGGCAAGAAAGCGGATGCCTTTGACCCCGATCAGGGGAAAAGGACTCGACAGCATCATTCGGCAGGTCGATCCGATGGCCTTCGGGATATGGTGGTTGTAGTCGAGCTGCTCAGGCACTCCGGACAGAAAATACATCTTTCCTTTTGGCGCAAGCGCACCCGAGGCAAACCTGGCCTTGAGCAGATCTTTTGCCGGACAACGAACCGGGGAGGGGAACACCGGATCGCTGATAAGGTATTCGTCGCCCTCTTTGCCGTACACCACCAAATTATGGGCATTGAAATGAAAACGCAGGGCCCGGGGGAAATAAGGCAGCCAGAAAACCCCGGTCTGCAGGCCCACCGGAATCCCCTGCTCAACGGCTGCATCAAGCTCGGCCATGGCCCGTCCTTGATCCCCGAATTTTTTTTGTTCCATAGTGACCCCGGGAATCTGTTCAAGTTGCCTGAGTATCTTTCCGGGCGCTGACCGGTAGGTGACCAGCGGCAGTCCGTTGAGGCGGATAAAGGGAAGGTAGCCGAAAAACAGGCCGCTGCCGAGTCCAAAGGCCATGGCCTCGGTGAGCTCTAGTCCTTTCCAGGCTAGGAGGTTGGCCGCAACGCCGCTCTCGCAATGGGCCGACTGGCGGTGGAAAAAATCAATCACGGGAATGGTGTTCCTTGCTTGCGGCATCGTAAACAGGGGGCTTGAGTAGGCCATTTTTGAGATCATCCGCAGAAACCTGAAACAGCTCGCCGTATTTTTCCAGGGTTTCCAGGCCCAGCCGTTTAAAGAAAAAAGGGATCAGGTGCAGGTGGATTCGCAGGCGTGACTGATTGGTGTATCCGGCCAGCAGGCCGATGCTCATCTGGTTGGCGGTCATGTAATAGTGCAGGCAGCTGACCTGGCCGGAGGCCACTTTTTTCTTTGATGCCGCAATGTGTTTTTCGATTTCCTGCCAGGCCTGGCGGTTAACGATATTGACCGGCTGCCAGCCCGGCCCGGGCACAGGCTCGTATCTTCCCTGCTCATTGACCGAGTACCCGATGATTTCC